>DASYVL010000031.1 GCA_035937135.1 Terriglobales bacterium | reverse complement strand
ACTCATTTAGAGTCATCATAAATTCGGTATTGTCTGTACAGGTTGACCCAAACTGGTGGCCCCTTGCGGTAGGGCCAAAGCGGCAAGCGAACCTGGCGGGGCTCAGAAGCCAGTATCTCGCTAGACCTGCACACGCGTCTCCCGGAAGGCACGACATCTATTTGTTGTTTCTGTCAGATTTGACCCGCTTAGTCGCGACGTACCGAACCGAATTTATACATGTACTCGCGGACGTTGATGAGTGGATTGTGCGGCTTGAGAGCATTCGCCTCCCGCGCAATCTTGTGGGACATATGAATTTACCGAATTCATACGATACGCAGAGAATAGACTTGGCATATTCGAACCTGCCGAGCGCTTTTAGCCAACTTCAAAAAGCCGGAATTGCCTTGCTGATCCCATAGAATCCGCTGCAACCTCGGGGGGGGCAGGATCATGTCCCCGGTGCCGACTTCTTCTTCTCGCCCAGCCGCTTCTCCCAGGCCTCGTGCTCGGGCTTTCCCCAGTGTCCCACCAGGACCACATGGCCGTCCGGGTCCTTAAGCATGATCTCGCCGCTCGACATGTACTCGGGATACTGGATGGGCGGGACCTCCACGCCCCCGGCCACGAGGTGGTCGCGCAGGCCCGGCGGGTCGGGGGTGTACATGTAGAGCAGGAAGCGATCAGGTCCGGAGCCGGGGAGCGGGACCCTCTCCTCTACCTCTGTCTTCAGGAACATGAGCGCGCCGCCCTCGCAATGCATCCGCGCCCAGGTGGGAGGCCGGCCGCCCTCGCCGTCCGTATCAATCGTCTCGAATCCCAGCAGCTCGTAGAAGCGCAGCGAGCGGGCGACGTCGGCCACGTGCAGCGACGGGGTGGAGTAACCGGCTTTGGCAGTCATGGCGGGGGATTGTAGCGGGAAGCAGTGGAGAGCGGCGAGGGGCGAATCCGGGCATCCGCGCCGATCCGCGGCAAAAGAAGCTACTGCTTGCCGTTCTTGCCGTTGGCCTCGTTGAGGACGCGGTCCACGGTCTTCTCCATGTTGGAGAGGAAGCTCTCGGGAGGCTGGGTGCGGCCGATGCCCTGCAGGGCGAAGTCCCAACTGTCAGGGACGAGCTGCACGCGCACCGCCTGGCGCGCCGGCTCGGGGGCCAGCAGGTAGGCGAACCACAGCAGCGCTGCGAAGGTGTAGGCGCCGCTGCTGATGAGGGTATAGGCGGAGTCGCCGGGCACTCCGAGCTGCGCCCGCAACGAGACCAGGGTGAGGCTGACGGCGGCGTAGCCGCCGAAGCCGGCGGCGATGCCGAATAGGTGGCTGCGCCAGGAGAGTCCGAGCTGCGGCGAGAAGAAGAGCATGAGGATCAGCAGGCCGCACTGCATCATGCGGATGCTGCGCTCCAGGCTCAAGATGGCGGTAATGAGCGGGCTCTGGCCGGCGGGCGCGGAAAGCGCGGTGATCACCGCCACCAGCAGCAGCACCAGCGCCGCCCAGCGGAAGATCATGGAGCCCAGCCCGCGCAGAGCCGCGTAGGGGCGGAAGGCGTGGAAGAAAACCTCGTACAGCACAGTCACACCCAGGCCGATGCCCAGCGCGCTCGTGACCCAGTAGGCGTAGAAGTAGTCCGCGTACACGCCGCGCTGGTGGAGCGCGAACAGCAGCGGCGCCGACACCGCCTGGAAGGCGGCGTAGGAGAAAAAGAATGGGAACTCCGGCTGCAGCTTGCGCCGTACCATGGTAAGGACCACGGCGAGCGAAAACGCCCAGCCGCCCATCCAGAGCGCGTATTTTAGTAGCACCAGGGCCATATGCGGATGCAGGGCGCAAAGCATAGTCCTTCCGCCCTACCTCCTGTCAAGCCCTAGTTTGAGCCCCCCCTACTTTTGGGCTGGAGCCGTCGGAGAGACCGGCATCGGGCACTTGGGGTTCCTGGGGTCGCACAGCGGCACCGGCGAAGGGCCTTCCTGAAGGCCCATCTGAGCCTTGGTGGTGGCCGGAGCAGCGGCCGCGACGCAGGCCGCCAGCAACAGCGTGGCGGTCACAATGCGGAAAAGGTTCTTCATGTTGTTAGTTCCTCCTACCTAGAGTGGGAATGCCGGGTCAGTATAGGGGCAATTCCGGAAACGACAAAGCGTTTTCTTGCAACCACTTGCAGCCGGAGGTGAAGGGATGCGAGGTGTCCCTTTGTAGCCCCCGCCCCCGGTCTTTGGTGCGGGACAGGTGACCAAAGTCCAGCGACTACAAGAGATTGCGCCGCCGGGGGAATCGTTCTATGCTAGGCGCGATTTCCTCCCCCGTGGCGCAGCCATGGCTCCCATTCGCACCACCGCGAACGACGAGGATGTGGAAGTCGCCATCTACCGGCTGAGCGAGGAGTGGACCACCCTGTGGAACTCCGGCCAGCTGGACAAGGTGGTGGACCTCTACACCAACGACGCCCTCTACCTGCCCGCGCACGCCAGTCCCATCCACGGACGGAAGAACATCCGGGAGTACCTGCGCGAGCCCATGCGCCAGGGCGCGACCGATTTCACCTTGCGCATTGACTTCATCCAGCGCGCCGGGAACCTGGCCTACGACGTGGGGCACTACTCCATCCAGCTGCCGCAGGAGGATGGCTCGAAGAAACTCGATCAGGGAAGATATCTCGTGGTGTGGCAGCGCCAGGAGGCGGGCGAGTGGCGCATGGCGGTGTTCGCCGCCCAGTCCAGCGAAGAGCCCTGGCAGCAGAAGCCTGCCAGCCGCTAGCTTCGAAGGATGGGATTCGGGTCGGGATTGCGCCGCGATGGTGTACGC
>DASYVL010000030.1 GCA_035937135.1 Terriglobales bacterium | reverse complement strand
CACGCTCGCGGACGTGGCCAGGCTGTCGGCAGAGCTTTACCAGAGGCCGCCCGCGGCCGTGGAGTTGCCGCCCAGCCTGCTCCACGTGGAGATAGCGCGGGAAGCGGCCACCATCCTGATGCTGCTTGCCCTGGCGCTGCTCGCCGGGAAAACCCGGCGGGAGCGCTGGGCGATGTTTCTCTGGGTTTTCGCGTGGTGGGACATTTCCTACTACGCCAGCCTGTGGGCGACGGTCCGCTGGCCGCCGTCCCTGGCGACGGAGGACATCCTCTTCCTGATTCCCACGCCATGGATCTCCCAGGTCTGGTTCCCAGTTCTGGTCAGCGTCCTGACCTTGGCGGCGGTGGTGGGAGGCCGCGCCGCGAAGGCAAAAGGGAAAAGTTAGAAGGCAAAAGGCTTGGCGAACCACCCGCGGCCACACGGCAATCATTTAGAATTTGGAACCTCGATGCCAGCCAAGGCGGTGAGAATGTAGTCGTTGACCGAGGCCTGGGCGCGTAGCTCAAATGGATAGAACACCGGCCTTCTAAGCCATCCTTGGCCCTCCTGCATCATTCCGCACTACGACGCATTAACGTGCATTACCCCCGCGTCGTCAGCTACTTGCGAGTGAGTGATCCGCGCACCCCGGCGCACAGTCACACAGGAAATTGAAAAGCCAACTGACACCAGAACTGACACAGGTTTTGGCGAGACCGGAGTCCCAAAGGCCCTCTATGCGGCCGGGCGGGAGGGCCGGAATCGCGCGGTGGTGTGGCCGGGGCCTTCCGCGCGCGACGCACGTCCGAGAGCGAGGCCTTGGCAAGAGTGCGCACAACCTCTTCTGATCCTCTCTCGGCCTCGCTCACGCCCAGAGGAAAGCTCAGACCCGATTCCTCCTCTGGCCAGCGTCTTCTTGGCGTATTCTGCCTGTCGTTTCCGTCATTCAGCACTCGATGTTTCGAAGTATGCCAGAGAGTGACAGCAAGCCTGAGTTGAATCGCGCCGAAGACGCGGCGGAGCGGCCGGTGCTCGTCTTTGACGGCGAGTGCGACTTCTGCCGCGTCTGGGTGGACTACTGGAAGAGGCTCACCGGGGAGCGCGTGGAGTACGTCTCCTTCCAGGAGATTGGGGAGCGCTTCCCGCGCATCCCGCGGGAGGACTTCGCCGCCGCGGTGCAACTGATGCTGCCGGGAGGCGAGGCGCGCAGCGGGGCGCATGCCGCCTTCACCCTGCTCGCTTCGCTGCCCGGCAAACGCTGGATGCTGTGGATGTACGAGCGCGTCCCGCTCGCGGGCCTGCTGGCTGAGGCCTTCTACGGCTGGGTGGCGCGGCATCGCCCCCTGGCTCTCCGCGCGACCAAGCTGCTCTGGGGAACGCCGCTCGAGCCGGAATCGGTTGTGCTGGTCGAGTGGCTGTTCCTGAAGGCGCTGGCGGTGATCTATGCCATCGCCTTCGCCTCCCTGGCTGTGCAGGTGACGGGCCTAGTGGGCTCGCGGGGCGTCGAGCCGCTCGCCGATTTCCTGCCGCGCGCGCGCGAGGTGCTGGGGACTTCCGCCTACTTGGATTTCCCGACGATTTTCTGGCTCAGCGCGAGCGACACTGCGCTGCGCGCCGCCTGTTGGGCTGGCGTAGGTCTTTCGGCGCTGCTGTTCTTCGGGATCGCGCGGCGCGCGGTGTGTGCCGTCCTGCTCGTCCTTTACCTTTCGCTGACTGTCGCCGGGCAGGACTTCATGAGCTTCCAGTGGGACGCCCTGCTGCTGGAGGCGGGCTTCCTGGCCATCTTCCTGGGCAGCTCGCAGGTGGTGCTGCGCCTCTATCGCTGGCTGCTCTTCCGGCTGCTGTTTCTCTCCGGGATGGTGAAGCTGACCAGCGGCGATCCGGCGTGGCGTTCGCTGGCGGCGCTGAGCTATCACTACGAGACCCAGCCGCTGCCCACGCCGCTGGCCTGGTACATGCACCAGCTTCCGCTCGGATTCCACAAGCTGGAAGCGGTCCTGATGTTCGGGGCAGAGCTGGGCGTGCCCTTCTTGTTCTTCGCGCCGCGGCGCATCCGCCATCTGGGAGCGCTGGCCACGCTGGGGTTCCAGGCGCTGATCTTCCTGACCGGGAACTACACCTTCTTCAACCTCCTGGCGGTAGCCCTGTGTCTCTTCCTGCTGGACGATGCGTTGCTCGGCCGCGCAGTGCCGCGTGCCCGTCGGAAAAAGCTCGAAGCCGCCGAGTCGCGGCGGCGGCGGCCGAAGTGGTTGTATAAGGCCGTCGCTGTGGCGCTGGCGGTCTTCATCCTGACGGTGAGCAGCTACGAGATGGCGGGCGAATTCTTCCGATTCCACTTCCAAACCGCCGACCGAGCGATGGCGCGCATCTATCCCCTGCGCCTCGTGAACACCTACGGATTGTTCGCGATCATGACCACCTCGCGGGAGGAGATCGTGATCGAAGGTTCGAACGACGGCGTGACCTGGCAGGAGTATGAGTTCCCGTACAAGCCGGGAGACGTCGGGCGGCGCCCGCCCTGGGTGGAGCCGCACCAGCCCCGCCTCGACTGGCAGATGTGGTTCGCGGCGCTAGGCAGTTACCAGGACAATCCCTGGGTGCTGCGGCTGATGGAGCGCCTGCTCGAGGGCGAGCCTGCAGTGTTGCGGCTCTTGGAGAAGAACCCGTTTCCCGGCCACCCGCCGAAGTACGTTCGCGCGCTCCTCTACGACTACCGCTTCACCACGCCCGAGGAGCGACGCCAGACCGGCGCCTGGTGGGCGAGGGACCTGCGCGGGCTCTATGTGCCCCCCGTCTCGCTCAAAGACATTGTTGTGAAGTAGGCGTTGTGAAGTAGGCGCCTGGCAGCATTTTCGGAGGCCATCTTTCCATAGGGGCGGCGGCGCGTCTGAAAGCGATTCTGCTGCGAACGAGGTGATCTACTTGGCGGCAGCGTCGGTTTCGGCGCGGCGCGCTACTTGCGCCGGCCGAACAGGCGTAGCAGATACAGGAATAGGTTGATGAAGTCGAGGTAGAGGGCGAGCGCACCCAGGATGGCGGCCTTGCGGTCCTCCTCGCTGCCTTCCATGCCGGCGGCGTGCATCTGCTTGATCTTCTGCGCGTCGTAGGCGGTCAGGCCCACGAAGATGAGGATGCCGGCGTAGGTCACCACCCAGTAGAGACCGGAGCTGTGCCAGAAGATGTTGACCACCGAGGCCAGGACCAGCCCGATGAGAGCCATGAAGAGCAAGCTGCCCATCGAGGTCAGGTCGCGTTTGGTAGTGGCGCCATAGATGCACATGGCGCCGAAGGTGCCGGCGGTGATGAAGAAAGTCAGGCCGATGGACTCGGCGGTGTAGATCAGGAAGATGACCGAAAGGGTCAGGCCATTGAGGGCGGCGTAGAAGAGGAAGGCGCTGAAGGCCATGACCGGGGTCATGTGCTTGATGGCCCAGGAGAGCGCTGCCACGATGCCCAGCTCGGCCAGGATCAAGACCCAGAAGAGACCAGAGCCGAAGATGGCCTTCACCAGGGCGGGATTATTGGCGGTGTAGGCGGCCACCAGGCCGGTGATGGCGAGCCCGCCCGCCATCCAGCCATAGACGCGGCTGATGAAGGTGCGCTCGGATGCTATCGACTGCGAGATCGCATATGGCGCGGTGCCCATGATGTCCTCTGCCTCCCGGGAAAGCCTTCCTGCAGAGTTTAGCCGGGTCCGGAAGAGCAGGCAATCCTACTTGCCCACCAGCACGAACGCTCCCCCAGTAGAAGGGCAGGTCGCGGCCGTAGCGGGCCTTGAAGCCGCGCGCATTACCACGCGGGGCTGGGGAGAGACCAAGCCGGTGGCCCCGAACAAGAACCCCGACGGGCTCAGACAACCCGGAAGGACGCCAGAAGAACCGCCGGGTGGAGATCACACTCACCAAGAAATAGTGACCTGGGGAACCGACTGCGCGTCCCGGCAGGGGCGACGGAACGGGCCCAGTTCGGAGCCGCCGGCCTTGCGGGCCGAAACCATTTCCTTTCGGCACTTATCGGCCTGGCGCACTGAACCTGCCGCCAAATCAGACCTTGAGCTTCCGTAGCTCGTGCAGCAGCCAAGGAGCGATTGACTCGTGCCTGCTTCTGCGCTAGGCTCGGCCACCTCTTATTTAGGGTTCTTTCCCGGGTGTTCCCGCAAGCAAGCTAGAAAACAGAGGCAGGGCGACAGGGTCAACATGTCCTCTCCCCCGGCCTCCTGGAGGTGCTGTAATGCGTATCCGCCAAGGGACCACGATTGCGCTGGTCTCGATTGCGCTGACGCTTCTCGCCGGTTGCAGCAAGAAAGAGGAAACACCGGCGGCGGCGCCGGCGAGCAGTGCTTCCTCTTCCGGCAGTTCGGTGCCGACCTCCTCGAACAGCGCGGCGCCTTCTTCCACAAGCGCATCTTCTGCAGCCCCCTCGGGCTCCGTGATCGCCAGCGCTCAATATGCCAATGATCCCAGTGTGCGTTGCGATCTGCTGGAGGTGAAGCGGGTCAGCGGCGGCGCCCTGTTGGCCAGATGGCGCATCGTCAACACGGGCGCGAAGGCTGTCAACTACGACTTCAGCTGGACCGACGTCTACTACATCGACCCTGCGGAGAACAAGAAGTACAGCAACCTCACAGACGCTGAGGGCAAGAGGATCCTGGACATCTGGTACGGTACCCTGGGGCCGGGTGAACAGCGCATCAGCTGGGCTAAGTACCCGGCGCCACCGGCGACGTCGAAGCGCATCAGTCTCAATGTCCCGAAGTTTGCGCCCTTTGAAGACGTTCCGGTTACCGAGTGAAGCCATGCGCATCCGCGGTTTTTTTGGACGCAACCTGCTTACCTGGCTCCTACTTGTGACCGGGGCGGCGGCCCAAGGTTACAAACCGGACGACCCTATCCCGCCAGGGGCGAAAGGGACGGTGCTGCCTATCCAGGGCAATGTGGTCGAAATCAAGGGCCTGAGCTCGGGCGTCACCGGGGGAGCGAGCGGGATCCAGAGCGTGCTGCAGGACCTGGGGGCCAAGGTCACAGAGATGGAAGTGAGGATCGACCTCGCGGCCGACGTGCTCTTCGATTTCGATAAGGCCGCGCTCAAGCCAGAAGCTACCGACGCGCTGCGTAAGGTCGGACAAGTGGTCGCCGCGTACCCCAACGCTCCCATGCTGATCGAGGGTCACACCGACGGCAAGGGCAAGCACGCCTACAATATGGGGCTTTCGGAGAGGCGGGCGCAGTCGGTAAAAAGCTGGCTGGTACAAAACGCGTCCATTGAAGCCGCGCGCATTACCACGCGAGGCTGGGGAGAGACCAAGCCGGTGGCCCCG
>DASYVL010000029.1 GCA_035937135.1 Terriglobales bacterium | reverse complement strand
CCAGGAATAACGGTGCGGTTGGGGTCGCTGGAGATGACTTCGGCCGGGACGATCTCCTCGGCGACGACAATCACCCGCTTGGCCGCGCGCACGCCCTCGAGCATCACTCCGAAGCCTCCCCAGCAGTGGGCATTGCCTTGGGCGTCGGCGCGCTGCACGTGCACGATGACGACGTCCGGAACAATAGCCTTCACGGCGTGCAGCTTCTCGTGTAGGGGCGGATCTCCGACCCGCCCGGGACGGGTCACAGACCCGTCCCCACCCGCAAACGGCGACTCCATCTCCACGAAGAACTCGTTCTCGCGCGCCACGTCCGAGCCCAGCGCAGTCCGCGTGGGCAGGAAAGGGACGCCCATGGCCGCCGCCTGGAGCGCCAGCGCGACCGAAAAGTTGGACATGTTCGTGACCTTTAGCTTCTGGCCGGGCGTCCCCGGGTTCTCCTCTTCGCAGGCCCGGCGGAAGTTGTAGGCGGAGCCCATCACCACGTTGCCCACCCAGGCGGCGATTACCCGCTCCGCGCACCCGGCGCCGATGAGCTGGTCGAACAGGACGTCGGAGATGGGCCCAATCAGCGTCAGGTTGCGCCGCTTCTGGCGGATGATCTCATGCCCCGCGGCGAAGGGGATCATCTGCTCCATCTGCAGGCCGAGCGCCACCGAGCAGCCGTCGGGGACCAGCTCGGCGACGACTTCCCGCATTGTCCGAAGCTTGTGCATCTACCTAACTCGTCCAGAATCCCTTCTTGTCGTATTCGCGGATAGCAGCCAACTCGGCCGCCGTGGGCGGCGCGGTCTCGGAAACATCCCCCGCCACGCGCAGCTTCCAGCCGGTGTTGGCTACAACATCCTCCACGCTGACGCCGGGATGCACCGACGCCAGGTACGCCTCGCTATCCTGACCAAAGCGCAGGATGGCCTTAGTTGTGATAGCCGCCGCGGGCCCGCCGCGCGGCAGGCCAACGCGCTCGCGCCAGCCGGCGCCCTCGCCGTTGCCCGGGCTGGTGATGTACGACACGCGCTCCGGCAGTCGGCGCTTGGAGTGCTCCATCAAAACCACAAAGCGCTTGGCGAGGGAGGCGATGTCGCAAGCCCCTCCCGATCCCGGCAGCCGGACAACCTTCGCTGCGCCGGCGGCCACCTGGGTGGAATTCAGATTGCCGAAGCAATCCACTTCCGCAGCGCCGAGAAAACCCAGGTCCACGCGCCCACTCTGAAGCAGGCTCATCACCGTCAGCATGTCCAGGCACTGGGTGGCGCCGAGAATATTGGGCGGGTCGGACATGGTGTAGATGAGCTCGGCGGCGGGCGTCGAGCGCACTACGCCGTTCTCGAAGAGGCCGATGGCGCTGGGCGCGTGCGTCTTCTTGGCGGCCACGAAGGCGATCAGCGGCAGGCGCATGCCCACGAAGACGACTTCCCCGTCGCGTATCTCGCGCGCCGCCGCGGCCACCATCAGCTCGGAGGGCGTGTAGGCTGTCGTCGCGGCGGTGGCGGGAGCGGTAGTCATTCGAAGAGCTTTAGCCACTAGCTCTTAGCTAGATGCTAGAAGCCAGGCGCTAGGGGTTGATGGCCGACTTGCGCGTTTCCCCGATGCTTTCCAGCGGGTCGCGGGCGC
>DASYVL010000028.1 GCA_035937135.1 Terriglobales bacterium | reverse complement strand
CGCTGCCCCTTGCCCACCGGGGTCAGCAGGTCCATCACTCGGGCGCCGATGTTCTCCTTGGTCGTTTCCAGCTTGAGGCGCTCCAGGGGATAGAGCGGCGTCAGGTTGTCGAAGAGGATCTTGTTGCGTGCCTCCTCCGGCGACTCGAAGTTGACCGCCTCGATCTTGACCAGCGCGAAGTACTTCTCGCCTTCGTGCGGCGGGCGCACCTGTCCGCTCACCGTGTCACCGGTCTTGAGGTCGAACTTGCGGATCTGCGAGGGCGAGACGTAGATGTCGTCCGGGCCCGGCAGGTAGTTGTAGTCGGGGGAGCGCAGGAAGCCGTAGCCGTCAGGCAGGATTTCCAGAACGCCTTCTGCGAAGATATGGCCCTCCTTCTCGCTCTGCGCCTGCAGGATCTTGAAGATGAGGTCCTGCTTGCGCAGGCCGCTGGCGCCCGGCAGGTCGAGCGTGTGGGCGATCTTGGTCAGTTCTGTGATGTTCTTTTCTTTCAGTTCGGCTATGGTCATGGTCACCTACGGGATGGTTTTGGAAGGAAGGTTTGAAATCAATCAAAAGATCGGGAAAGTTACTGCGGCTCGCCGCACGGGCGCGCGGCGAGCCTCTATTATGCCGCTTGGCGCTCCAAACGCGCAAGCGCGGGCGTCGCCGACACCAAACCCTGCACCTCGGCCTGCCCAAACTTCTCCAGAATCTGGTTCATCGTGTCCTGCACCCGCGTGTTGGGCCGGTGGAACTTGCGTGTCGCCTTCGACGCCACCTGACACAGCAGGTAGCGGTTGGGCAGGTTACGCGCCGCCGGATAAACTAGATCAGAACGCATAGCACTCTCTACCTCCAACAAGCTTGTCCTTGGGATGTGCCGGAACCCGCTTTGGGACACGCGAACAATTAGCGAAGCGCTGTCCCTATCCCGGCTTGCCTTGCCAGCCACCGGACTAGGGCCTCCGACACTTCAATTGATGCAAACCCGCCCGGGAAAGTTGCTCTTCTTTCTTGGTACTGCTTATTACCAGGTCGGCCCGGAAGAGGGGGGGGTCGGCGGTATTCCGCCTTAGGCCAATGGCTTATCCTACCCATGGCTACCCATCCCGTCAACCCAAAAAATTGGGCAGGTTTACCATGCAGTTACCCTAAACCCTAGGGGTGGAAGAGCTTGAGGCAGCAGACGCTCCCCCCGGACTTCTCGAACTCTGAGGTCTCGACCACCAGGGCCTCCAGCCCTTCCCGCTTGAGCGCCCGCGCCAGCCCGGCACCCAGGCGTGGCGTGATGAAGCGTCCGTTGGCCGCGACCCCGTTGCAGACGAAACCCAGGGCCTCCGGCTCGTCCACCTCATGGACCCGGAGGCACCCGGCCCGGATGCTGGCCAATGCCTCCGGCGAGAACGCCCCCGGATAGATGACCACTGCCTCGGCCGTCAGTGGCGCAAAGCAGGTGTCGAGGTGGTAGAAGCGTTCGTCGGTAAGCTGGAGCGGGATCACCGTGATGTCAAGCTGGCGCATGGCCGCGGCGAATCTTTCCACTCCCCCGCGGGTGGACCGGATCCCGTATCCCGCCCACACCTTGGAGCTATCGGCGTGCCAGAGCAGGTCGCCATGGCCCTCCAGGAACTCGTCGCCGTAGTCCAGCTCGATCACCCGGTAGCCGCGGGCGCGGAACCACTCCACGTAGTACGGCACCTCGCGCTGCCGCGAGGGAAAGCGCATGCGGCTGGGGACAATGAAGCGGAACCGCTCGCTTTCGTTTCCCTCCCCTACAAAGACCTGATTGTTGGCAAAGACCATGTCTTCGAGGTCCGGGACAGCCGGGATGACCTCGGTCACGACTTCGGCCTGCTCGAAGGCATGCCGCAGCGCCTCCCACTGCTCGAGCGCCTTCTCCTTATCCACCGGCCCGGCGTCCCGCATGAAAGGATTCTTCAGGTCGCGAATCTCAAAGTAGGTTGGAGGACAGAAGAGCGTGCGGGTCATTCGCATGGAGGGTCTACGTCCAATAGGTCCTGTCCAATGTACGGTACTGGATGGCTTCGGCGATATGCTTGGGCTCGAGGTGCGACACGCCTTCGAGGTCGGCGATGGTCCGCGCCACTTTAAGGATGCGGTCGTGGGCGCGCGCGCTCAGGCCCTGCTGCGCCATGGCCCGCTCCAGCAGGCGCTCGCAGTCGGTGGAAACGGCGCAGTAGAACGCCGCCGGGCTCGGCCCGCGTGGCCGAGCGTCTTTTTGTTACGAATCCGGAAATCGCGGCTACGCCCGGTAGAGCGGCGGCTGGATGCCGTTGATGCGCAGATAGACCACGGTCTGCCCGCGGTGGTGGGTGGTGTGGTCCAGCAGGAAGCGCAGCATGCGGTGCTTGGAGATCACCTTCCCGCCGAAGATCTTGGTAGTCTGGCGCAGGGCCGAAGGGTTCAGCTTCCCTGCCGCCCGCTCCACGTAGTCGAAGCCCACCCCCAGCCGCGCGATGATTTCCTCCTTGGTCAGCACCGGCTCCTTCCCACCCTCGCTGAAGGGATGGGTGGGCGTCTTCTTGCCTTCGATGAAAAGTTCATAGAGGCCTGGCACGGCTTCGGAGATATGCACCATCTGTTGCCCGAAGGTGCGCACCTCGGGTACGGGGCGGAACTCGTATTTCTCCGGCGGCATGGCGTGGGCGCACTCCAGGGTGTAGGCGCGCGAAAGTTTCAGCTCGTCCAGGAACTCGGGGATGAACTGGATCCGCGCCCCGGCGCCGGCGGCGACACGGGCCGCAGCGGGATCCGGAGCTACCGGCTGCGCCCATAGCTCCGGCAAGCAGCCCGCGAACGCGGCGACCAGCGAGGAACGAATCAGGGTCCGACGGGAAAGCGCGCTCATCAGTTTCCTCCTCAGCGAGATACGAGAGTAGACGCAGGACCCCGGCCCCAGGTTCCGCAAAACTTCAGGACCGGCTTAACGTTCGACCGCCAGGGCCACCGAGTTGCCGCCGCCCAGGCAGAGCGCCGCGATGCCTTTGTGCGCGTTGCGGCGAATCATCTCATAGATGAGCGTCACCAGAATGCGGGCGCCGCTGGCGCCGATGGGATGTCCGATGGCCACCGCGCCGCCGTTCACGTTGACCTTGGCCGGATCCAGGCCCAGCTCGCGGATCACCGCCAGCGCCTGCACCGAGAAGGCCTCGTTCAGCTCGTAGAGGTCCACTTCGTCTGGCTTCCAGCCGGTCTTCTCCCAGAGCTTGCGGACGCCCGTGACCGGCGCCATCATCACCCACCGCGGCTCGACGCCGCTCGTGGCCTGGCCCACGATGCGCACCATGGGCTGCGCTCCCAGTTCTTTCGCACGCTGGGCGCTGGTCACCACCAGGGCTGCCGCGCCGTCGTTCACCCCCGGAGCGTTCCCAGCGGTCACCGTGCCGTCCTTCTTGAAAGCGGGTTTGAGCTTGCGCAGCGTTTCGATGGTGGTGCCCTCGCGCGGACTCTCGTCTTTCGCGAAGACGCCCGGCGCCTCGCCCTTTTTCTTTGGCGCCAGCTCCACCGGGACGATCTGCGACTGGAAGCGGCACTCCTTGATGGCGGCCACTGCTTTGCGGTGCGAGTTCACCGCGAACTCGTCCTGCTGCTCGCGGGTGACGCCATATTTTTCGGCGACGTTCTCCCCGGTGATGCCCATGTGGTAGTCGTTGTAGACATCCCACAGCCCGTCCTGGATCATCGAGTCCACGATCTGGCCGTTGCCCAGCCGGTAGCCCTTGCGCGCGTTGGGCAGCAGGTAGGGGGCGTTGCTCATGGATTCCATCCCGCCCGCCACCACGATGCCGCAGTTGCCGGTCTGGATGGCCTGGGCCGCCAGCGCCACCGCCTTCAGTCCCGAGCCGCAAACCTTGTTGATGGTCATGGCGCTGACTTCCGGCGCCAGCCCGCCGTAGATCGCTGCCTGCCGCGCCGGGTTCTGTCCCAGCCCGGCAGCCACGACGTTGCCCATGATGCACTCGTCCACCAGCTTGGGGTCGAGCTGGGCGCGCTGCACCACTTCCTTCACCACAATCGCTCCCAACTGCGTCGCGCTGTGGTCGGCGAGCGAGCCCTGGAATTTCCCTACCGCCGTCCGTACCCCCGCGATGATTACCGTCTCTTCGACTGCCATAAGAGATCACTCCTTATTAAACTGAGAGCCCTTCATTATAAGATGTGCCGCGCGCCCGGAGGATCGAGAATCCTTCCCCGTGCTACCGGAAACCACAGGAGACCCCCTGGCCGCCCCCGCCCCAACTGTCGACCAGCCCTCAACCCCGCAGCGCACTGTGGTCCTGCTGCATCTGGCTCTGCTGTTGGCCATCCTGCTGGCCTTCTCCTACGTCGGCGCCGAGGGACAGCAGCGCACGGTCGAACGCTTCGGCCGTCCCGCGTTCTACACCGCAACCATCCTGTGGGAGTGGCTCCTGCTGGCCTACGTCTGGGTGGGGATGCGCCGCCAGCGTCTGACCATGGCAGAGATCACGGGAGGAAGATGGAAGAGCCCGGAAGACGTGCTGCTCGACCTGGCGCTGGCCGCCGGCTTTTGGTTCATAGCCGTGGGCGTGCTGGTCGGTGTGGGATTCCTGCTGGGCCTGGCGCAGAGTGCGACCCACGCCGGACAGGAGACCCAGGCCCTGAAAGAAGCCATGAAGAAGATCGGCTTCCTCGCTCCTGCGAACACGCGCGAGCTCATTCTGTTTCTTGTGCTGGCCGCCACTGCCGGCTTCTGCGAGGAGATCATCTTCCGCGGCTACCTGCAGCGGCTGTTCACTACCCTCACGCGCAGCTCTTTCGCCGGCATGGCGCTCTCCGCCGCTGTCTTCGGCGCGTCGCATGGCTACCAGGGCGCGGCTCGCATGGTGCAGATCGGTGTCTTCGGATTGCTGTTCGGCATCCTCGCTCACTTCAGGAAGAATCTGCGTCCAGGAATGATCGCGCACGCCTGGCACGACTCCATCGTCGGCATCTTCTTGTACATCCTGCAACGCGTGCTGAAGACCTGATCGTGTCCGCGCCGGAAACTCCGCGCGCTCACGTTGCACTTTCGTTGCCACCGCCGATTTTGTTCTTGACATCACTTTTCATTGTCTCTATACATCAGATATCGCAACAAAACATCGTTGCACATCCGTGAAATACGGAAAAGGGAGAATAGAACAATGGCAAAGAAGAAAAAGGCCAAGAAGAAAAAGAAGCACTAACTGGCCGTCCGTACGAGCTCGACAGGGGACGCACATCGCGTCCCCTGAGTTTTTTGCGGGGAATGTTCTCAGCTCTCGCCGGAGCGCTCGCCCAACTCCTTCTTCTGCGCTTCGGCTTCGATCAGGCTGAGTTGCTCGCCGCGGTGACTGGAGAGCCCCTGCACCCGCGTCTCCACCTTGTTCAGCGACCGCGCGCTCTCGTCGTACTTCGTGGTCGCGTTGCGCAGGTGCTTGCCCACTGTCTCGTACTCGCCGGTGAACTTCTCCACCTCCACCCGCAACGACTCCAGTTCGTGCAGGATGGATTCCGCGCGCTCGCTGATACGCATCCCGTTCAGCCCGATCACGATGGTCTGTAGGTAGGCGTAGAGCGAGTTGGGCGACACCGGGAAGACGTTGCGCTGCATGCAGTAGGCGCGCAGGTCGTTGCCCTCTTCGTCGCGGATGATGGCCTCGTAGTAGACGTTCTCCGCCGGGATGTAGGCCAGCGCCAGCGAGAGCGTGCCGTCCTGCGGCCGGATGTACTTGCTCGCGATCTCGTCGATGCGCTTGCGCACGTCCTTCAGAAACTCGCGCCGCGCCATCTTTCGGTCCGCCTCCGATTCCGCCTCCACCAGGCGTCGGAAGTTTTCCAGCGGAAACTTGGCGTCGATGGCCAGCTTCCCTTGCGGGAATTTCAGGATGGCGTCCACGATATCGCCCGAGCCGAACGAGTATTGCATCTCGAAGAACTCGCGCGGGAAGACCTGCGTCAGCATTTGCTCGAGCGAATCCTCCCCAAAGCCGCCGCGCACCTTGGGCGAGGAGAGGATCCTCTGCAGGTCGGTGATGGAGTGCGACAGGTCGGCCACCTGGCGCGCCTGCTCGCTCATCTTCCCCACCTGCTCCTGGAGCCCGGCAAAGGTCGCCTGCACGCTGGCCACTCGGTCGCCCACTGTCCGCGACGCCTGCGTCATCACGCCCGCGTTCGCGTCCAGCCGGTTGCCGACGTCGCTGCGCACCGCCTCCAGCGCCGTCTGCACGTTGCTGCCGATGGCCTGCACCTGCTTGGCGATCATCTCGTTGGCTTTGTTGTTAGTCTCGCGCAGGATGCTGATGTCGTTGCGGAGCGCCTCGGTCTCTCCCCCGCCGGCGGCGGATCGGCGCACCACCAGCGCGACCAGCACCACCACCGCGATCACCAGGACGACGACTGCCGCTTCCAGCATCAGTTGGCTCCCGTGGGTTCAAGCGCTCTCTGGATTGTAAACAGCCGCTCCTCGGTTGCGGGACAAAGGCTGCGGTACGGGCACCACTGGCAGTGCCATCCGGGGTTGGCGTCGAAGTTGCCCTGCGCGATGTTCTCGGCCGCGATCCGCACCTGCTGCTCTGCTTTCTCCAGCTCTTTCTGGCTGCGCACCGTCTCTATGGCCTGGTTGGTCTCCAGGTTATAGAACACCAGGCGCCGCGGCTCCAGCTTCCACTGGCGCTGGGCGGCGAGGGCGTAGATGGAAAGCTGCAGGCTCTCGTCGGAATCTTCCTGCGATTGGGCCTTGCCGGTCTTGTAGTCGGTGATCACGACCCGGCCCTCGGCCACCTGGTCGATCCGGTCGATGCGCCCGACTACCGTCACATCGCCCACCTTCACATCGAAGAATTCTTCGGTATGAAGCACCCTGGGGGCGGGCACGCGCCGGATTGCGGCCAGAAAATCCT
>DASYVL010000027.1 GCA_035937135.1 Terriglobales bacterium | reverse complement strand
GTATGCCATGTTGTTCTTCTCCTGAAACCGTTTTTAGTGGTCCGGCGTCGCCGCCCAGCTGACTTTCTTCAGATCGATGCCTTCCTTGGCCATCTCGTAGAGCGGCGAAAGCTCGCGCAGCCGCTTTACCACCTCCGTCATCTTGTCGGAAACGTAATCCACTTCGGCCTCGGTGTTGAAGCGGCCCAGTCCGAAGCGGATGGAGCTGTGCGCCAGGTCGTCCCCCGTGCCCAGGGCCTTGAGCACGTACGAGGGTTCGAGCGTGGCCGAGGTGCAGGCCGAACCGCTGGAGACGGCGATGTCGCTGATGCCCATGAGCAGCGACTCGCCCTCCACGTAAGCGAAGCTCATGTTGAGGTTGCCGGGCAGGCGGTGCTCCATGGTGCCGTTGACGTAGACCTCGTCGAGGTCCTTCTCGATGCGGCTGCGCAAGCGGTCGCGCAGCGCCGCCAGGCGCTTCGACTCCTCGGGCATCTCCTGCATGCAGAGTTCGCAGGCCTTGCCCAAGCCGACGATGTTGGGCACGGCCAGGGTGCCGGAGCGCATGCCGCGCTCGTGTCCGCCGCCGTCGATCATGGCCGAGATCTGCACCCGCGGGTTCTTGCGCCGCACGTACAGCGCCCCGACGCCCTTGGGCCCGTACATCTTGTGGGCGGAGATGGACATCAGGTCGATCTTCTGCTTGTTCACGTCCACCGGGACTTTGCCCACGGCCTGGGTGGCGTCGGTGTGGAAGAGCACGCCGCGCTCGCGGCAGATGGCGCCGATCTGCTCCACCGGCTGGATCACGCCGATCTCGTTGTTCGCGAACATGATGCTGACCAGGATGGTCTTGTCGTCGATGGCGCGCTTCAGGTCTTCCAGGTCGACCAGGCCGTCGCCCTTTACGGGGAGATAGGTCACGCGGTAGCCGTACTTCTCCAGGCGCTTACAGGTATCGAGGATCGCCTTGTGCTCGGTAACCGCGGTGATGATGTGGTTGCCCTTCTCCTTGTACATCTCGGCCACGCCCTTGAGGGCCAGGTTGTCGCTCTCCGTGGCTCCGGAGGTGAAGATGATCTCCTTGGCGGTGGCGCCCACCAGCTTGGCGATGCGCTCCCGCGCCTGCTCTACTCCCTGCTCCGCCTCCCACCCGAAGGAGTGGTTGCGGCTGGCGGAGTTGCCGAACTTCTCGGTGAAGTAGGGCAGCATCTCTTCCAGCACCCGCGGATCCATGGGCGTGGTGGCATGGTTGTCCATGTAGATGGGTAGCTTCACGCCGTTTCCCGATGTCGTGGTCATAAGAACTCTCCTGCTCCTTTATCAGTTCGCGATTGCGGTGATTCCCACCAGCTCGGCCGCGGGCTTTTCCTTTTCCTCGTGCCCGTGGACATCAGTAGCGGCGCCGTCTTTCATCTCGGCGATGGTGATCCGGTTCAACACGTCCTGGATGCTCTCATTCACCTTGCGCAGCGGCTCGCGCACGGTGCAGCGCAGGCTCTGCTCGCAATCCCCATGCTTGGTGGTGCAGGAGGTGATGAGCAGGGGCCCATCGATGGACTTGATGACCTCGAAGGCGGTGATGGCGCGCGCATCGCGCGCCAGGGCGTAGCCGCCGTTGGTGCCGTGCTGCGATTGCAGCAAGCCCGCCTTCACCAGCCGCTGCAGGATCTTGGCCAGCGCCTGCGGCGGCATGCCGTAGGCCTCGGCGATGTCCTTGGCGCTGCACGCGCCCTGGCCGCACTCCGCCAGATGCTTCACCGCGATCAGCGCGTAGTCCGCTTTCTTGGTCAGCTTCAACATAAGCTCGCCTTGACCGATACCCGACTAATTAGGTCGTATATCATTTTAGATGCTTCCCGTCCCGGCTGCAAGCCTATGCAGCCAATGGTAAAAAGCAGAGGTTAAACGGTAACTCCATACGGGTGAATGACTTAGGATATCCGTCCGAAAGGGTCTTATATTTCGCACCGCGAGGAGTCCGAGTGGCCCTTCCCGAAGTTGCGCTGACGCTTGATTCCTGCACTGACTTTCCCAAGGACGCCCGGCGGTTCGGAAGGAATCGGAGGTGTCCCCGGTTGACAACCTAAAGTTCAGAGATAGAATACCCGGAATTTTCCGCTCTTGAGGCCCCGGAGGCGCGTCAGAGGCGCGCGGACATGAGTTCACCTTCACCATCGCCGGGCTCCGGCGCAGCCCACGAGGACCAGAGAGCGGAGGGTCCCTGCACGCACGCGCGGGTGCAGATCGTCGCGCGGGACGAAGACGGCGAGTTCGTCGAGTGCCTGGAGTGCCGCGAGATCTTCGAGGCTAGTGAGTTCAAGGACATGGACGCCGAAGATGGCAACCGGGAAGGCGCCGCCTAGGGTACGCTTCCGAGCGGATTCGGGAGCGCTCCTCCAACTCGTTCCCAATCTGAGAAACTACATTACTTTTGTGCTGTGGCCGATGCGCTTGTTTCTTGTCGCGGCGCGGGAAGCTTGCTAACTTGCAGGTGCGGTTCACGCCCCTCATGTCTCCTGCCGTCCTGGTCGTTGACGACTCGATGCTCATCCGCCACACCGTCTGCCGCTTTCTGGAGACACGCGGATTCGAGGTGGAGGGCGCCACCAACGGCGCCGATGCCCTGGACAAGGTCGCCGCCAGCCTCCCCGCGGTCATCATCACCGACCTGGAGATGCCTGGGATGTCGGGCCTCGAACTGATCACCGCGCTCAAGTCCCGGCCGGAGACCGCCGCCATCCCGGTGGTGGTGCCCGCCGGCCGCCGCGGGGACTCCAATCCATTCCTCGACAACCGCGCCAGCTTCGTCATCCACAAGGAAACCGACATCGAACAGCAATTGGAGAAAGCGCTGGCCGCGGTCCTGGGGGGAAGCGCCAGCTAGCCCAGGGGCAGAGAGGCTTCGGCGGAAAACTCCGGTGCCGCGAACTCTTCCGCCAGGAGCTTGGGATAGGCCGCGGCCGCGATCATGGCGGCGTTGTCGGTGGAGAGCTGGCGGGAAGGGAAGTACACCGCCAGGCCTTCGGAGGCCGCCTGGCGCTCGAACTCGCTGCGCAGCGCGAGGTTGGCCGCCACTCCTCCGGTGACGAACAGGGTCTCGGCCTCGAGCGCCCGCGCTGCCGCCAGCGTCTTGGCCACCAGGTCGTCCACCACTGAGCGCTGGAATGAGGCCGCCAGGTCGAGCGTCTCGCGGTCGCAGGCGGCCAGGATCTGATCGGGTGAAGGCCGCGTCAGCTTGGCCAGCTTCGCGCGCCGCGCATCGATCGCCGACTTCATCCCGCGCCGCTCCACCTCGCGCAGCACCGCAGTCTTAATCCCGCTGAAGGAAAAGTCGAAGCGCGCCGCTCCGGGCTCCGCGCCCCGGGGCTTCTTGCCGCGCACCTTGCCGCGCGCCTTCATCCGTGCGCGGCTGAACTCCACCGCCCGGGGGTTGCCGTGGAGAGCCAACTTCTCGATGATGGGCCCGCCGGGATAACCCAGCGCCAGCAGCTTGGCCACCTTGTCGAAGGCTTCGCCCGCCGCGTCGTCGCGCGTCTGGCCTACGTTTTGATAGGCCCACGTGGCACAGCCGTCCCCGGCCGGGGTCCCTTGCGCCAGGAATAGATGCGTGTGTCCGCCGCTTACCACCAGCGCCAGCACTGGAAAGCGCACTTCGCGGTTGCCCTTACGCTTCTCCTCGAGCAGCACCGCGTGGATGTGTCCTTCCAGATGGTTGACGGCGATCAGCGGCTTCCCCAGGCCCCAGGCCAGCGCCTTGGCGTAGGTGACGCCCACCAGCAACGCCCCGGCCAGCCCCGGCCCCTGGGTGACGGCGATGGCGTCAATGTCGTCGTACGTGCGGTGCGCCTCCGCCAGCGCCTGCCGCACCACCGGCAGGATGCCGCGCAGGTGCTCGCGCGAGGCCAGCTCCGGCACCACGCCGCCGTAGGGCTGGTGGGTGGCGATCTGCGAGAACACCACGTTCGACTCGACGTGCTCGCCGGAGCGCACCACCGCCGCCGCGGTCTCGTCGCAGGAGCTCTCGATGCCGAGGATGTAGGCGTCGCGCATGGGCGGTTCTCAGTTCCCGGTTCTCAGTTCCCAGTCAGGCAACTGCATATCCTTATAATACTATTGGATTCGTAGCAGCCGAGTCCTCACCCGATTCTGTCGGGTTGAGTGCTGAATGCTCATTGCTGATCACCGATGTCCCTGAAAGATTCCGCCACCGACATCGTGCGCACGCTGTGCCAGGCGGGCCACCAGGCCTATCTGGTCGGGGGATGCGTGCGCGACCTGCTGCTCAGCCGCGAGCCCGAAGACTACGACGTCTCGACCGACGCCACTCCCGACGAGGTGATGCGCCTTTTCCCCCAGACCTACGCCGTGGGCGCGAAGTTCGGCGTGGTGCTGGTACCGGTCGGGCCAGCGAGCGACGACCAAGCGCCTGCGGCGGTCATCGAAGTTGCCACCTTCCGCAGCGACGGCCTGTACAGCGACGGACGCCGGCCCGACGAGGTCACCTACACCAAAGACCCGAAGGAGGACGTCCAGCGGCGCGACTTCACCATCAACGGCCTGCTGCTCGACCCCATGAAGAATGACGAGGTGCTGGATTACGTCGGCGGGCGTGCCGACCTGGCCGCGAAGACCATCCGCACCATCGGCGAGCCGGGCCACCGCTTCGCCGAGGACAAGCTCCGCATGCTGCGCGCCGTGCGCTTTGCCGCCCGCTTCGATTACCAGATCGACTCCGCGACCTTCGCCGCCATCGGCAAGCTGGCGCCCGAAGTCCATCAGGTCAGCCGGGAACGGGTGCGCGACGAGCTGGTGAAAATGCTCACCGAGGGCCGCGCCCGCCGCGTTTTCGAGCTGCTTGACGCAAGCGGCCTGCTGCACGAAGTCCTGCCTGAGGTCGAGAAGATGAAGGGAGTGGAGCAGCCGCCGCAGTTCCATCCCGAAGGCGACGTCTGGGTCCACACGCTGCTGCTGCTCGCGGGCCTGCCCGCCGGATGCTCGCGCACACTGGCGGTGGGCGCACTGCTGCACGACGTGGGCAAGCCGCCGGCCTTCCGCGTGGCGCCCGACCGCATCCGCTTCGACGGCCACGTGGAGGTCGGTACGAAGATGGCGGAGGAGATCTGCCGCAGCCTGCGCTTCTCGAATCAAGACACCGAGCAGATCAGCGCCCTGGTGGCCAATCACCTGCGCTTCGCCGACGTGAAGCGCATGAAGGAGTCCACGCTCAAGCGCTTCCTACGCCTGCCGCAGTTCGAGGAGCACCTGGAGATGCATCGCCTGGACTGCCTGGCCAGCCACGGCGACCTCTCACTCTACGAGTTCGTGCGCGAGAAGCTTGCGGCGACGCCTCCGGAAGCCATCCGCCCCGCGCCGTTCCTGACCGGCGACGACCTGATCGCCGCCGGCTACTCCCCCGGGCCGCGCTTCAAGGAAATGCTGCGCGCAGTAGAGGACGCCCAGCTCGAAGGCGCGCTCACCGGCCAGGCCCAGGCGCTGGACTTCGTGCGCCGCCAGTTCCCGAAGTAAAGGGGGCCTCGAGTCCATTTGTTAGAATCAGGGTGCGTTTTTCACTGGCAACCGACAACTGAGTACTGACAACTGCCGTTATGAAAGTCACCGAAAAAGACGTCCTCTACGTCGCCGACCTGGCCAACCTGGAGCTGACGGAGGAAGAGCGCGCGCGCATGGTGCGCGACCTGAACTCCATCCTCGACCACATTGACCGGCTCAACCAACTGGACACGACGAAGGTTGCGCCCATGGCGCAGGTTTCCGACCGCTACGGCGATCCGGCCAAGACCGGCACGGCGCGCTTCGAGCACGCCATGCGCTCGGACGTTCTCGGCCCGTGCCTGACCCGCGAGGCCGCGCTGGGAAACGCGCCTGAATCGGACGGCACATTCTTCAAAGTGCCGAAGGTGATTGAGCGCTAGGCAATGGACCTGAACAAGCTCACCGCCGAATCCACGCGCGCCGCGATCGAGTGCCGCGAGACCACGGCTACCGCGCTGGCCGAAGCGTTTTACAAGAAGATCGAAGCCGAGGACCACAAGATCCACGCCTACCTCACGCTGTGCCGCGAGCGGGCGCTGGCCCAGGCTGCGAAGATCGACGCGCTGGCGGAAAAAGGTGAGCCGCTGCCGCCGCTGGCCGGCGTGCCGGTGGCCATCAAGGACGTGATGGTGACGCGCGGCGTGCGCTCTACCGCCGGCTCGCAACTCCTGGCGCACTTCATCCCGCCCTACGACTGCACGGCGGTGGCGCGCCTGGAGGCCGCGGGCGCCGTCCTGCTGGGCAAGACCAACTGCGACGAGTTCGCCATGGGTTCCTCCAACGAGAACTCCGCCTTCGGCCCGGTGCGCAATCCGCACGACCCGGAGCGCGTGCCCGGCGGCTCCTCGGGAGGCTCGGCCGCCGCGGTCGCCGCCGGCACCGCACTGGCCGCCCTGGGCTCGGACACGGGAGGCTCCATCCGCCAGCCCGCGGCGCTGTGCGGCGTGGTTGGACTGATGCCCACCTACGGCCGCGTTTCGCGCTATGGGCTGATCGCCTTTGCTTCCTCGCTCGACCATATTGGCCCGCTCACGCGCAACGTGCGCGACGCCGCGCTGCTGCTCGGCACCATGGCCGGACGCGACCTGCTGGACTCGACCTCCGCCGACCTCCCCGTCCCCGACTACCTCGCCGGGATCGAGGAGCCGGTGCGCGGCTTGAAGGTCGGAGTCCCCAAGGAATATTTCGGCGAAGGGCTGGACGCCGAAGTGCGCGCCGCCGTCGAAGCGGCGATTCAGAAGATGGCCGTCGCTGGCTGCGAGGTGGTGCCCATCTCGCTGCCGCACACCGAGTACGCCATCCCGACTTACTACGTGATTGCCACCGCCGAGGCTTCTTCGAATCTGGCGCGCTACGACGGCGTGCGCTACGGTTACCGCGTCCGCGACGCCCGCAACCTCTCTGACATGTACCGCCGCAGCCGCAACCGCGGCTTCGGAGCCGAGGTCAAGCGCCGCATCATGCTCGGTACCTACGCCCTGAGCGCTGGCTACTACGACGCCTACTACGTCAAGGCGCAGCGCGTCCGCACTTTGCTGGGCCAGGATTTCGACCAGGCCTTCACGCAGGTAGACGCCATCGTCACTCCCACCACGCCGACCCCCGCCTTCCGCCTAGGCGAGAAGGCCGACGACCCGGTCTCCATGTACCTGGCGGACATCTACACCGTCACCGCCGACCTGGCAGGCGTGCCCGGCATTTCCATCCCCTGCGGCCGCTCCAAGTCCGGGCTGCCCATCGGCCTGCAACTCGTCACCCGCCATTTCCGCGAAGATACCCTGCTGCGCCTGGCCCGCAACTGCGAACAGATGCTCACGGCTTAAGGCCTAGCCGTTAAGGTCGACATAAAGAAGGGCCTTAGCTCCTGAGGCGGGCCGTGCCTGCCACGATGCTCCTTCCATAGACATGCCGGCAGTTCGGCCAAGAGCAATCGCGGAAGCCCAATCTAAGGGGCACAAGGTGCTACCCTTCGACCCGATTCAACACGTACCCCCGGGGTGATCCGATGCGCCGCTTGCTGGTGACCGTTTGCGCGATCCTGCTTTGGGCCTCAGGTCCAGGCCATTCGCAGGACATTGCCTGCTCCTCTACGGTTCCCCTTGCAAGACAGCACCGCACCACGGTCAAGCATCGACCGCCAGCTCCGGACGCCGAGGTTCACCAGGTCAAGATAGCTGTGGTGCTGCAATGGGCACCTCCGGCTGGTGTGAGCACTCCGAAGCAGCGAAAGCTCGACCAACCATTTGCACCGCGCGAGAACGAGGTCTACACGGTGGAAGGCGACCTCTGGCGGGTCAAGGTCGAAGACAACGACTGCGACTTCCATCTGGAGCTGAGCGCACCGGGTAAGCCCAAGACTGCGTCCAGGATCATTGCGGAGATACCGCAAGGCGTGCTGTTTCTGGAGGCCAGGGGGAAGGTTTTGGAGGCACTAGCGGCCAATGGCTA
>DASYVL010000026.1 GCA_035937135.1 Terriglobales bacterium | reverse complement strand
GGCGCAGCGCGTGCGAGGGCGCGACGTCCTTGAGCCAGGCATGGAGCGCGGCGGCGCGCTTGCTTACACCGCGCGGCCATAGCCGGTCCACCAGCACCCGCGCGCCGTCCGCGGGCGACGGCTTCTCGTACACGCGCTTCAACAGGATGGACACGGGAAACCGACGCTAGCCAAAACCGATGCGAGCCAAGATAATAGTCCGTTTGCGGGGCGGAAGAAAAATCGTGCTTGGGTGCCTGCTGCTTCTGGCGCTGGCCGGATGCCAGCAGGACCGCTCCTCTTGGAGCGACGCCCAGCTCGGGCTCACGGCGCAGCAAGCGCGCGGGCGCCGCAGCTTTAACGCCCGCTGCGCCAACTGCCACGAGGCCTACGTGGACCGGCCGCGCAACGGTCCCAGCATGAAAGACCTCTACAAGAACAAGTACCTGCCCTCGGGCGCGCCTTCGAACGACGAGCGCGTGCGCGACGCCATCCTGCTCGGACGTCCCAACATGCCCGGCTACCGTAGCGTGATGGATGAGCGCGAGATGGAGGACCTGATGGCCTACCTGCACACGCTCTGAGACGGATTCCTGGACGTGCAATTACAATTACCCTGAGATGGCCGCTTTCCTGGAGCTGGTGCAGATCGATCTGGCGCCGCGGCTTCCCCGGCCCAAGCCGGAGTGGCTGAAGGCGCGCGCGCCCGTGGGCGAGAACTATCACCAGCTCAAGCGGCTGGCGCGTGGGCTCAAGCTGCACACCGTCTGCGAGTCGGCGCAGTGTCCCAACATCGGCGAGTGCTGGAACCACGGCACCGCCACCTTCATGCTGCTGGGGAACCTGTGCACGCGGCGCTGCGGCTTCTGCGCCGTACCCAAAGGGAAGCCGAAGCCGATGGACCAGGACGAGCCGCGGCGCGTGGCCGAAGCGGTGGCCGCGCTGGGGCTGAAGCACGCGGTGGTCACGAGCGTCAATCGCGACGACGACAACCTGGGCGGCGCGCGCATCTTCGCCGCGACCATCGCGGAGATCCGTAAGGCTGCGCCCGGTTGCCGCGTCGAAGTGCTGATTCCCGACTTCCAGGGCGACGACGAATCCCTGCGCAAGGTGCTCGAGGCCCGCCCCGACGTCCTCAACCACAACACGGAAACCGTGCCGCGCCTGTATCGCGCGGTGCGCTCGGGCGCGCGCTACGAGCGCTCGCTGCGCTTGCTGGAGAACGTGAAGAAGTTCGCGCCCGGGATGGCGTCAAAATCCGGCGTGATGGTTGGCCTGGGCGAAACCATGGACGAATTGCTGGAGGTCTTCCGCGATCTGGCCGCGCGCGGCGTGGACATCCTCACCGTCGGCCAGTATCTAAGGCCGTCGAAGGACCACCTGCCCATTGCGCGCTACTACACGCCGGACGAGTTCCTCTTCCTCAAGCAGGAGGCGCTGGCGATGGGCTTCCGCCACGTGGAGTCGGGGCCGCTGGTGCGGTCGTCCTACCATGCGCACGAGCAGGCATCAGCAGCGGCAGCAATAAGCGATAAGCAATAGGCGATAAGCCAAGAGCCAAGAGCCAGGAGACAAGAAACAAAGGCCGCCAACTCGGGCGGCCTTGCTTACTGCTTATCGCTGATCGCTGGTTCCTACTCACCACACCCGGCAGGCGTCCTTGCGGACCATGGGGTCGCTCACCTTGCAGTGGAAGGCCTGCTGGAAGTCGGGCGAGTTGGAGGCCACACCGTTGGTGCGGAACTGGCCGGGGGAGTGCGAGTCGCTGAGCGCCATGGTGCGGGCGCGCTCGGGGCGGACGTTCTCGCACCAGATCTGCGCGAAGCCGATCCAGAAGCGCTGCTCCGGGGTGAAGCCGTCCTTTTCCGCGGGCTCGTGGCCCTGGTAGCTGCTGCGCAGCGCCGCCATGGCGATGCGCGAGCCACCGTTGTCGGCGGTGTTCTCGCCCAGAGTGAGCTTGCCGTTCAGGTTTACACCCTCGATGGGGCTGAAGCCGGAGTACTGGTCGGCCACGCAGGCGGTGCGCTTCTCGAACTCGGCCTTGTCCTTATCCGACCACCAGTTCTGCAGGTTGCCGTTGGCGCTGAAGCGCGCGCCGGAGTCGTCGAAGCCGTGGGTGAGCTCGTGCCCGATGACCACGCCGATGCCGCCGTAGTTGACGGCGTCATCAATGTCGTTATCGAAGAAGGGCGGCTGCAGGATGCCGGCGGGGAAGTTGATATTGTTCTGCAGTGCGGAGTAGTAGGCGTTGACCGTGGGCGGCGTCATGCCCCACTCGGTCTTATCCACGGGGCCGCCGATCTTGGCCAGTTGGCGGCGGCGCTCGAAGCGGTTGGAGCGCAGCGAATTTCCCAGGCGGTCGCCGCGCTTGATCTCGAGCGTGGAGTAGTCGCGCCACTGGTCGGGGTAGCCGATCTTGTTAGCGACCGCGTGCAGCTTCTCCAGCGCCATCTTCTTGGTGTCGTCCGTCATCCAGTCGAGCGACTTGATGTCGGCTTCCATGGCGCTCTCGATGTCGCTCACCATCTTCAGAGTGCGCTCCTTGGCGTTACCGCCGAAGGCTTGCTTGACGTAGTACTGCCCCAGCGCCTCGCCCAGGTCGCCATCCACGGCGCGGGCGCAACGATTCCACAGGGGGAGCTGCTGTTGCGCGCCTCCCAGCACCTTGCCGTAGAAGCTGAAGGTCTCTTCGCCGAACTGGCTGGGCAGCGAATCCGCCTGGCCATGGATGACGTGCCACTTCAGGTAGGTCTTCCACTGGTCCATGGGCACCGATTTCAGCATGCTTTCCAGGTTGGTATAGAACTCCGGGACGGCAACGTTGAGCTCGGTGAAGGTGGGTGTGCCGACGCCCACGAAGTACTGGTTCCAGGCGAAGGAAGGAGCGAGCGCTTCGAACTCCGCCAGCTTCATCCAGTGGTCGAGCTTGGTGGTGTTGCGGCGCGAGGTGGGATCCATGGAGGCCTGGGCGAGTTTCATCTCGATCTCCATCACCTGCTGCGCCTGCGCGCCCGCCTGGTCCGCGGGGACGCCTACGAGCTTCAGCATGTTGCCGATGTGCTCCACGTACTGCTGGCGGACCTTCACCGACTTCTCGTCCGTCTTGGTATAGAAATCCTTGTTGGGAAGACCGAGGCCGCCCTGGTCGGCCCAGGCGCCAGTCTGCGCGGCGTTGTGCAGTTGGGCGCTGGCGCGGAAGCTGAACATCCCGCCGATGCCCTGGTCATGTAGCGCGGCCACCACCTTGGCGATGTCCTTTGGATCCTTAATGCCGTCGATCTTGCGCAGCCACGTCTCGGCCGGAGTTAGGCCCTGGGCGTTCACGCCCTTCTCGTCCATGCAGGTGGCGTAGTAGTCGCCGATCTTGCGCTGGTTGAGGTCGCTGGACTTCCTGTCGGCGGCGGCCTTTTCCAGGATCTGCCGGGTGAGGGCGCGGTTGTACTCGCGCAGCAGTTCGAAGCGTCCCCAGCGCGACTGGTCGGCGGGGACGGGATTAGCCTTGTTCCAGCCGCCGCAGGCGAAGCGGTAGAAGTCCTGGCAGGGTTCGACGCTGCGGTCGAGTGCGTCCAGGTCAAAGCTCTTCATGCGCTTAGGCTGGGCGTCGGGGGCGGGAGCCTGCTGGGCCAAGCCGAGCGTGGCCCAGAGCAGGATCAGAAGAACGAGATGAAAGCGTCGCATAGGGTCTCCTTGCAAGGTCCGGGGATAGGGATGAAACGGAATAGTATACAAGGACGGATGGCGCGGTAAAAGGGAAGCTAGAAGACCTTGAAGTGGATGGTGAGATACTTCTTGGGGTTCTCGCGGATCGCCTTGACGAGGTTGCGGGTCTCCACCAGCATCTGGTTGGCGTTGGTATAGATGGAAGGATCGCGCAGGAGCTTGCCGGCCGAGCCCTCGCCGGCCTCCAGGCGGTCGCTGATGGTAGAGAGGCGGTTGACCACGTTCTCCACCTTCTTGGCGAACTCCTCGTCCTTGGTCATTTTGCCGAGTGTGCCCTTGCCCGCGTTGACGTCTTCCAGGATCTTGTTGACGCTGCTCACGGCCTTGTTGGCGTTCTCGTAGAGGGCGGGGTCCTTCACCAGCTTGCCCGCCGTGCCCTGGCCCTTCTCGATGCCGTCGATGATCCTGTTCAGCTTGTCCACCGCGGCGTCGGCCTTGTGGTAGAGCTCCTCGTCGTGGAGCAACTTGCCCACCGTGCCCTTGCCCTGGTTGATGTCCTGCATGGTCTTGCGCAGCTCGTCGGTGGCGGAGTTGATCTTGTTGAAGACCGAGGGGTCATAGATGAACTTGCCGGCCGTGCCCTGGCCGCTCTCGATGGCGGTGACGATGCGGTCCACGCGCTTGAGCACCGTGCTCAGGCCCTGCAAGGCGTCCTGGCTGGAGCGCACCACGTCCTGGAGTCCGGGACGCTCTTCGGCGGGCAGCTCGTCCCAGTCCCGGGCCTCTCGCTGCTTGGGGTCGCCGCCGGTGATGTCCACGTAAGTCTCGCCCAGGGCGCCTTTGGTGGAGAGCACGGCGACGGAATTCTTCCTCAGGCTGGCGTTGTACTTCGTGGTCACCCGCATGATGACCTCGACCGGAGCCGCGGGACGGTTGGAGACGATGCTGAGCCGGGTGACGTTGCCGATCTCCACTCCCTGCAGGCTGACGGGCGCGCCTTCGCGCAATCCTTCGGCGTTCTCGAAATAGACTTTGAGGTGGATCTTGCGGGAGAACAGGCCGGTGGTGCCGGTCATGAGGAAGACCACCGCGGCGAAGATGACGGCGGCCACGAGCACCGTGATGCCAACTCGTAATTCCGCCCAACGTACTTGCTTCTGACTTGGCACAGGTTTCCCGCCTGCCGGTCACCGAGAGCGCCGAATCATACCAGAACCCAAGGGGGACGTCAGCAAGGCCGTGGCCCGGTCAGGCGCGAGCGCCCGGAACGGGACTCAGAAGAGGATGACGGAGAAGAGCCGGGTCGCGGCCAGCTCCAGCAGCAGCGTGGAGAAGCTGACGGCGGAGATGCCGGCGAGCAGGCGAAGGGGAGAGGAGTGCGATTGGGTCATGGACTCCAATCTTCAAGGATCACCTGCGCCACCGCCTGCTCCTTAGTATGCGAGAGCGAGAGCGAAGCGCGCTTCATGCCCAGGCGTTCGGCGTGCTTGGCGGCCCGTCCGGTGAAGGAGAGCGTGGGGCGCCCGCCGAG
>DASYVL010000025.1 GCA_035937135.1 Terriglobales bacterium | reverse complement strand
TGCCCTCGACGTACCCGTTCAGGATGGCCTCCATCTTGATGAGCTGCGAGTTCATGTAGTTCGCGCCCGACTTGGACATGGCGGGCATGGTGTTGGGCGCCAGCCGGCTCCAGGAGGAGACGCACACGTCCACGCCCTCCTCGTCCCCGTGCCCCAGGTACTTTCCCCACTCATAGTTGGCGATGTAAACCTCGGTGGGCGAGTTGAAGGGGTTCACTCCCGCCTCGCCGTATCCCCGCAGGATGATGGGACGCAGGTAGCACGGCCAGATGCCGTTGGCTTTCACCAGTTCGACCATGCCCGCCACCAGGTCGTCGCGGGTGAAGTCGGTCTCGATGCGGTAGATCTTTGCCGAGTTCAGCAGTCGCTGGGCGTGCTCCGCCGCCCGGAAGATGGCCGGACCCTTGGGCTGGGCGTAGCAGCGGATGCCCTCGAACACCGCCGAGCCGTAGTTCACCACGTGCGACATCACGTGGATCTTGGCGTCGTCCCACGGAATCAGTTTCCCGTTGTGCCAGATCTTCTCCGACTTTTTGATCGCCATGTGGACGCTCCTCCACAGGATGGGTTCAGCGTACGAGCATTTTTTCCTTAAAGGGCCCGGGCGCAGCTCGATTATACCCGACCGTTCCCAACGTCAATCGACAGTTTTCCAGAGGCTCCGTGGCATCTGACTCCCCCGACCACGCGGGCATACAATCGCGCCCTTGGACTTGGGAAAGTTCAACCGGTTTGCCCGGAAGCGCGCATCTAACCGAGGGACGGTCGAGACCCAGGAGGAAGCGATGAGACTACGTTCGGTGTGGGTGCGCGGGGTGGCCGCGGCCATGATGGTTCTGATGGTGGCGCCGCAACTGCTCGAGGCGCGCTACCAGGCCAACCCCGGATGGAACCTGTTCTCGCGCGACCAGGAGGTGCAGGTGGGCAGGGAAGCCGCCGCCGACGTCGAGAAGAAGCTCCCCCTCCTCAACGACTCCGACCCGGTCGCCCGCTACGTGCAAGGACTGGGGGCCCAGTTGGCCTCCCACGCCCCGGGGCAGCAGTATCCCTACACCTTCAAGGTGGTCAACCAGAAGGAGATCAACGCCTTCGCACTGCCCGGCGGGCCGGTGTACGTGAACCTGGGCACCATCCAGGCGGCGGAGAACGAGGCGCAACTGGCGGGCGTGATGTCGCATGAGATTTCGCACGTGGTGATGCGCCACGCCACCTCGTCGGCCACCAAGCAGATGATGGCGCAGGCGCCGCTCACCATCCTGGGCGGGCTGATGGGCCGGGGCATTGGCGCGCAGCTGGTGCAGTTGGGCATCTCCTTCGGCGCGGGCTCGTATTTCCTCAGGAACTCGCGCAAGGCGGAGTCGGAGGCGGACCTGGTGGGCGCCGACATCATGTACGACAGCGGCTACGACCCTCAGCAGATGGCCGTCTTCTTCGAGAGGCTGGGAAAGCAAGGCGGCGGAAGTAGCTCACGCGGGACCCAGTTCTTCAGCGACCATCCCAATCCCGGCGACCGCGCAGCCTCCGTCTCCAAGGAAGTGAGGACACTGCCCACCAAGCAGTTCCAGACGGATAGCGCCGAGTTCCGCAGCATCAAGAGCACCGTGGCAGGGATGAGGTTGCCCACTTCCCAGGAGCTCGCGGCGCAACAACGGCAGGCGGGCGGGACCATGAGCGGCGCGCCTTCCAGCGAGATCACGCCCAGCTCTGACTACAAGAGCCTGGAGCACGACGCCTACACCATCTTTTATCCCGAGAACTGGCAGGTTTCCGGCGATAACACCTCAGCCGTGAGGATCGCGCCCCGGGCCGGGGTCGCGGAGGACGCCACCGCCTACGGCGTAATCATCAACGTTTATCAGCCCAAGGGCCGCGCGTCGCTCGACGACGCCACCCATCAGTTGATGGAGTCCGTGCACCGGTCGGATGCCAACCTGAAGGCCGTGGGGCACGACGAGGACATCCGGGTGAGCGGCATCCCGGGCAAGTCGGTGGACTTCATCGGAACCTCGCCCATCCGCGCCGCGGGCGGGGGCACGCAGCGCGAGCGCGACTGGCTGGTCACCCTAGAGCGCAAGGACGGCTCGCTGTTCTACCTGGTCTTCGTCTCTCCCGAAAAAGACTTCGACCAGATGCGCCCGGCCTTTGAGAAGATGCTGCGCAGCTTGCGCCTGAAGTAGTTTGTAAGGACCTAGCTGCTACGTCTTCTGCTTATGGGAAAGGGTTGCAGGTCATGCCCTGCGAGAGGATATGGGCCTACCCCTTTTTCAGCTCTACCAGCACCTGGCGAGCGACCTCTTTCAGCGTCTCGAAGACGCCCACCCCGCTATAGGCCACGGCCTCGAAGACCGGCTCGCCCTTCTTGACCAGTTCTTTTTTCAGGTTGTCCACGGGCAGGATGTTGGGTAGGTCGCGTTTGTTGAGCTGCAGCACGTAGGGGATTTTGGCGAAGTCGTAGCCGTGTTCTTTGAGATTGTCGTCGAGGTTCTGGAGCGCCTCGACGTTGGCGTCCATGCGGTCTTCCTGGGAGTCGGCGACGAACACCACCCCGTCCACTCCGCGCAGGATCAGTTTGCGGCTGGCGTCGTAGAACACCTGTCCCGGGACGGTGTACAGGTGGAAGCGGGTCTTGAAGCCGCGCACCGTGCCCAGGTCCAGCGGCAGGAAGTCGAAGAACAGGGTGCGGTCGCTCTCCGTGGCCAGGGAGATCATCTTGCCCTTCTGCTTGTCCCCGGTCTTGTCGAAGATCACCTGCAGATTGGTGGTTTTGCCGCCCAGTCCGGCTCCGTAGTAGACAATTTTGCAGTTGATTTCGCGGGCGGCGAAGTTGATGAAGCTCAAGCTTTCCTCAATCGGGCGCGCCGCGACGTGCCGGGCTGGGCGTGGCGCGCGGGGATTCCGACCCTTTTGTGCCGGGTACGGCCGGGACTTGGTCTTATATCACAAGCCGCCGCAGCCTTGTATGGATTCTAGCTCAAAGTGCTGTTGCTTCGCAGACTTCGGTCACTTTGGAAGTTACCAAAGTCGTGAAGAAGGGAATGCACTACCGCGTAGGGGGCAGCGGGTAGTAGCCGTTCTTGGCAAACACCCGCAGGCCGCCCCGGCGCACCTTGACCTCGATGCTGCGATAGGTGTTGGCGGCGGTCGCCCGGGTGGTGTAGCCCAGGGTGTACTGGTTGCGTGCCACCTCGGTCACCTTGGCGTAGGCCTGCTCGATGGAGTCCTGAGAGAATTCCTGGAAGATCTGCCCTCCCGTGGCCGAGGCGTACCGAGGAAGGAGGTTGCCGTAGCCCATGCGCGGGATGTGGATGCCCTCCAGCGTGCGGACGCCCGGGATGGCCGCGGAGTCCACGTTGATGGCGTAGACGGAGATCTCGTGGGAGAGCAGCACTTTCAGCACCTCGCCATAGCTGGCGCGGCTGCCGTACTCGCTGCCGTCGCTGATGACGAACAGGATCTTGCGGCGGTTGCGGTCGCGGCGCGCCAGATCCAGCGCCGCCGCCAGGATGGCGTCGTTCAGCACCTTCGACTCCCGCCGCGCCGTGGAGACGTGTGGGGCGCCCGGGTCGAAGGGGACGCCGTTGACGCTGGGCCCCGCCGCCATCGGCCCGCTGGTCACCGGCACGCCGCCCTGGCGGCCTGGCCGGCGCTCGCGCTTCAGCGCCGCCGAGAACTTGTCGTCCGCCACGCTATAGTCCAGGCGCTGCTCCACGCTGTTGCCGAAGGTGTACAGCGAAACCTCGTCATAGGCGCTGAAGGCCCCCACCAGGCTGGGCAGCGTCTCGTTCACCTTGCGCATCACCACGTCGGGCACGCCCAGGTCCAGCACCACCGCCGCGGAGAGCGGGAAGGGATCGCTGGTGAACAGCTTCAAGGGCTGCATCACCCCGTCCTCATAGACGGTAAAATCCTTGCGCAGCAGCCCGTCTACCAGGCGGTCGCTGCCGTCCTTGACCGTGACCGGAACGATGATGAAGTTCAAAGTCACGGACAGCTTGAACATCTCTTCCCGGTTGCCGGCGGTGCCCTCCGCCCGGCTGCCCGCCGGGGTGGTGGTCATCACCATGGGCGGCGCTTGGGGATTGGTTGACTCGGGAGCGGCTATCTCCGGCCGCGGGATGGGCTTGGCAGGAGGCGCCTCGGAAGGCGGCGGCAGCGGCGAGGCCTGCTTCTCCGGCTCCGGACGCTTGGTAGCCGAGGGTGCATCCGGCACTTCCTGAGCCGCCAGCCACGCGCCCAGGCTGAGCGCCATCAACACTCCAGCCAGCTTCCCGCCCCGTTTCCGCATGGCCTGTCCTTTTCCGGGTGGCGAGCCTGTCCCAACTCGCGCTCCCAGCATCTAAGATAGTCTAAACCACCCGGGGGTTTCAAAAGTGTTCCTGAAAAGCAAAAGGAAGTTCGCGGTGACGGCAGTGCTGGCCTTCGTCCTAGCCGCTTCGGCGCAGAATCCTCCCCCGCAGAAGGACGACCAGGGGACGGAAACCTTCAAAGTCAACGTGGACGTGGTCAACGTCTTCTTCAACGTTAAGGACAGCCACGGCGCCCTCATCCCCGGCCTGCTGAAGGATGACTTCGAACTCTCCGAAGACGGGGGCCCCCAGACCATCAAGTACTTCTCCGCCGAGTCCAACCAGCCCCTCACCATGGGCATCCTGCTGGACACCAGCCCCAGCCAGCAGCGTGTCCTGGGCATGGAGCAGGAGATTGGCGCCTCGTTTCTTCGCCAGGTCATGACCCAGAAGGACATCGCCTTCCTCATCAGCTTTGACTCGAATGTGGACCTGTTGCAGGACTACACCTCCGACACACGCCAGTTGCGCGAAGGCATGCGCAAGGCTCGCATCGGTGGCGCGGAGGTGGATATGGGGGGCGTGGGCGGCAACCCGGTGCCCACCCAGGGCTCGCGCGGTGCTACCAAACTGTATGACGCCGTCTACCTGGCTGCCCGCGAGCAGTTGGCGCAGGAGACGGGGCGCAAGGCCATGATCCTGCTCACCGACGGCGGAGAGAACGGCAGCAGGGTGGACCTGGCAGCCGCCACCGAAGCCGCCCAGAAAGCGGACGTCATCTGCTACGTGCTGCTGGTCGAAGATCGTTCCCAGCAATGGGCTTTCCAGGGCGATGGGTTGGTGAAGAAGCTCACTACCGAAACCGGCGGCCGGGTCATCGACGTCGGCAGCAACCCAGAGAAGCTGAAAGAGGCTTTCGACCAGATCTCCAACGAGTTGCGCAGCCAGTACAACATCGGCTATACCTCCACCAACACCCAGCACGACGGCAGCTTCCGCAAGATCGAGATTAAATCCCACAAGGGATACAAGATCCAGGCCCGCCGCGGCTACTACGCCCGCTCCCAGCAGTGAGGTGGGAGCGCGGGCCTTCAGGCCCGCGAAGAGAGCTTCCCTGAATGGAAGGGCTTTAGCCCCGGTCGGGGTACGCGTCCGCCTTACTGCGCCGGCGCGTAATAGCCCTTGCGGGAGCGGACCTTGAACTTCTTGTCCAGGGTGCTGATGTCGATGGTGCGGAAGCGGCCGTCGAAGGCGAAGGCGGCCGGCTTGTAGGCGATGGCGTACTGGCTGCGCAGCTCGTCCTGGATCTCGGAGAAGTAGTTGGCCACGTCCTCGATGTGGAAGGGGAAGAAGACGCGGCCGCCGGTGGCCTCCGCGATGCGCTCCAGCTCCTTGTCGCCGGGGCGCGCGCCGCTGCTGACGTTGGTGCTGATGGCGTACACCACCACCTCGGCGCGCAGCGCCATCTCGATGGCTTCCTCGCGCGTGGAGTGGCTCTGGTTGTCCTCGCCGTCGGAGAGCAGCACGACCGCCCGCCGCACCGTCAGCCCCGCGTCGGTCTTGGCCAGCTTGTCCCGGCAGGCGAAGTAGAGCGCGTCGTACAGCGCCGTGCCCCCGCCTGGCCGCAGCATCTGCACCCCTTTTCCCAATAGCTCGGTCTGGTCGGTGAAGTCCTGCGTCACCTCCGACGTGCTGTCGAAGCCCACCACCATGGCCTTGTCGAACTTCCGCCGGATGATCTGGCTGAAGAACTCGATAGAGGCCTCCTGCTCGAATTTGAAACGCTCGCGGACGGAACTGGAGGCGTCCACTAGCAGCGCCACCCGCAGCGGCAGGTCGGTCTCCCGGCGGAAGTGGACCAGCGATTGCGGCGGCCGCCCGTCGTCCATCACCTTGAAGTCGAACTCCGACAGGTTCTTCACGAAGCGCTTGCGCTTGTCGGTGACCGTGAACACCACGTTCACCTCGTCCACCCGCTTCCGGATGGTCTCCAGCTCCGGGCCTTCGCTCTTAGTCTCGGAAGCGGGAGCCGCAGGCGGGCTCGCCGCGTCTTTCAAAGCAGGCTGGGCTTCGGTCTTGCTCCCGGCCGGAGCGTTGGCTTTCGACGGATCCGGCTGCGGGGTCGGCGGCGGAGGGGCTGGCGGCGGAGGCTGCTTCACCGCCGAGGGCGCCGAGGGCAGCTCATTCTGGGCCAGCGCCGGCGCTGCCAGCGCCGCCGCACTGAGCAACAGCAAGATGCAGGAAACTTTCATCGCTGAATCCCCATTATATCCGCCTTCGAATCACTCTGGCGCGCGCAAGCGCTTCAGGAATCCTTCCAGCTCCGCCGGGAGCGGCTGCGAAAACGAAAGCGCCTTTCCGCTGCGCGGGTGCGTGAACTCGAGCGCCGCCGCGTGCAGGAAGTTCCGCTCCAGGGTCGGCCGCTGGCTCTTGCCGTCGCGGCTGCGTAGTTGCCGGGGCGCGCCGTAGAGCGCGTCGCCCACCACAGGATGCCCCAGCGAGGCCAGGTGCACGCGGATCTGGTGCGTCCGCCCGGTGGCGATGGTCACTTCCACCAGGGAAAACTTTCCCCAAGGAGTCTCCAGTCGCTCCCGCACCCGGTAGCGGGAGAGCGCCGCGCGCCCGCCGGAGCGGCGGGTGGTCATGCGCGTCCGCCGGATGCGGTCGCGGGCGATGGCCTGCTCCACCGTGCCCTCGTCTCGCTTTACCCAGCCGTGCACCAGGGCCACATATTTCTTGTGGACCTCGCGCGCGGCGAACTGAGCCGCCAGCTTGCGGTGCGCGACGTCGTCCTTGGCCACCACCATCAATCCGCTGGTCTGCTTGTCCAGGCGGTGCACGATCCCCGGACGCATCTCGCCGCCCACCGCGGAAAGCGCCGCGAAGTGGTGCAGCAGCGCGTTGACCAGCGTGCCGCGATTCCGCGCCTCGTCCGCCCGCCCTGCGCTCGCGTGCACCATCATCCCTGCCGGTTTAGACACCACGGCCAGGGAATCGTCTTCGTAGACGACATCCAGCGGGATGTCTTCGGGAATCGCGCGCAGCGGCGGGACCTCGAGCGGCCCCAGCAGCGTGATCGTCTCATTCCCCTTCAGCCGCAGCGATGCCTTCGCCGCCGCGCCGTCCACTTCGACCTTGCCCTGCTGGATGAGTTGCTGCACGCGCGCCCGGCTGACCTCGACGAGCTGCGCCGCGAGGAACTGGTCGAGCCGGCGGCCGGCTTCTTCCGGCGCTACCCGCAGCCGGGTTGGGTGCTTGGTTTCCTGCATGGCAGGGAAGAAGGATTATCGCGCAGCGGGGGCCGCGGCGGGCGCTCCCGCGCGCCGCATCCACAAGGCGCCGCCCACGATCACCATGAGGATGGAAATGAATTGGGATCCGCTCATCGCGCCGCCGAAGACCGTGCCCCGTCCCGGGTCGTCGCGCAGGAACTCCAGGAAGTAGCGGGCGAAGCCGTAGAGGAACAGGTACGCGCCGATCACTTGGCCGTCGAACTTCTTGTGCTTGAACAGCCAGAGCAGGATGAAGAAGTTTGCCAGCTCCACCAGGAACTCATAGATCTGCGTGGGATGCAGCGGGATGCCCAGCGGCGTCCCCACCACCTGGTTAGCGATGGGATTGGTGAAGATCACGCCCCAGGGCAGGTCGGTGTGCTTGCCGTAGCAGCAACCGGCGGCGAAGCAGCCCAGGCGCCCGAAGGCGTGTCCTAGGGCCACCCCGGGAGCGAAGGCGTCGCAGGTCTTGAGCACCGGCAGCCGGTGGTGGCGGACATACCAGACGGAGACGGCGAGCGCTCCCAGCAGCCCGCCGTACCAGATGCCGCCCGCCTGCAGGGTGGCCAGGCTGAAGATCTCCCCAGGATGGGTCGAGTAGTGGTCCCAGTCCTGCAGCACGAACAGGATCTTCGCCCCCAGGACTCCAGTGAGGATGGCGTAGATGCCCAGGTTCCAGGCTCTGTCCGGATCAATGCCCTGGCTCCGCGCCAGCCGGACGTTGATGGAGAGGCCGACAATCAGCCCCAGCGCCGCCATAACGCCATAGGTGGGCACGCCGAAGTCGAACCAAGCGGTGCGGAGGTGGAAAAGGACGGGAAGCACGCTGCTGGATATTTTACCAGTGCAAAAGGAAAAAGCCGACCCGCGGGGCCGTGAGGTAGGGCCGTTTCATGAACCCGTCGCTAGACGGTGGGTGCCCTCCGCGGCCCTTTAGGCATTTCCGCGTGGCGGAACATTGCACACCGGGCCGATCGAGTCAGGCTCCCGTTCGTTAAATGTTGGTTCAAAAAACGGTTCCCAGCCAGCACAAACTTTGCAGGCCAGCTCTTCGAGGCCGATGCTAGGAGAATTCCCCTGTGAATGGCAAGCCTTTCGGCGAAAATAGTTGGCATCGCGCTTGCTGGAGTTCTACCGAGCGCCGGACCCGCCCTCGCGGTAAAATGTCCCGTCCGGCATTTCGAGCGGAGGGTGGAGGAGAGGTTCGATGCGCGTGGTTCGTTGGATGTGGTGCGCGGCCCTGGCTGTGATTCTTGTCTTGCTGACCGAGCCTCGGGCCTACGCTTACACCGATCCCGGCTCCGGGGCGCTGCTCTGGCAGACGCTGGTCGCGGCCTTCATCGGCGCCGGCTTCTACTTCCGCAAGCTCCTCTTCCACTTCATCTCCAAGAAGAAGATTGAAAAAGACGAAGAGTAAGGACGCGGCGGCATGAGCCCGCTTGTCCCTCAAAGCGCGCCTGCTGCCTCCTTCCGCGATCCTGCGGGACAGCTCTTCCGCTTTCCCGGGCACATCGTGCGCGCCGTGCTCCCGGAGGGCGCAGCCGATCTCAACGCCTTCCTTGCTTCCGCCGCCGCGCGCAAGTTCGCCGAGTCCGGCAATCTGGTGCGGACAGAAGTCTTGAGCGCCGAGCAGCTCACCGAAGCCATCGGCGCCGTTGAATCGCAGTCGCTGCGCGCCGGTTTTCCGGGCGCCACCTTCCTCGAGCACGAGCGCGTGCCGTTCCCCTCGTTCCCCTACGAGTGGCCGCCGGAGATGCTGCACGCCGCCGCCGCTCTCACCCTCGACTTGGCCGAAGCCCTGCTGGAAGAAAGCCTGGGACTGAAGGACGGCACGCCCTACAACGTCCTCTTCCTCGGCAGCCGCCCGGTCTTCGTCGACGTGCTCTCGGTGGAGCGGCGTGAGCCCGGCGACGCCACCTGGCTGCCCTATGCGCAGTTTGTGCGCACCTTCCTGCTGCCGGTCGCTGCAGCGGAACGCCTCGGCCTGCCGCTCGACCAGTCGCTCCTGGGCCGCCGCGACGGTCTCGAGCCCGAGGACGTCTACCGCATGTGCGGCGCGCTGCGCAAACTTCGCTCGCCCTTCCTTACCCTGGTCACGCTGCCCACCTGGTTGGGAGCGCGGCAGGATCCTGATGATCACAGCGTCTACCAGAAAAAGCTGCTCGCGGATACCGAGAAGGCGCGCTACATCCTGCGCTCGCTTTTGCGCGGCCTGCGCAAGTCGCTGGCCAGGGTCGCGCCGCGGGCAGGGAAGCATTCGACTTGGTCCGAATACATGGCCGCAGACAACAACTACTCCCGCGAACACTTCGCCGCCAAGCAGGCGTTCGTGGACGCCGCGCTCAAGGAATTTCAGCCCCGGCGGGTCTTGGACGTCGGCGCCAACACCGGACATTTCAGCGCTCTGGCCGCGCGCTCGAGCGCGAGCGTCGTCGCCGTGGACTCCGACCCGGTGGTCGCAGGCGAGATCTGGCGCAACGCTCACAACGAGAAGCTGGACATCCTGCCGCTGGTGGTCAACCTGGCGCGGCCCACGCCCCCGACAGGATGGCGCACCCGCGAGTGCCCCGGCTTCCTGGAGCGCGCCCGCGGCGGCTTTGACGCCGTGCTGATGCTCGCCGTCATCCACCACATGCTGGTCACCGAGCGCATCCCGCTGGCCGAGATCCTCGCGCTCGCCGCCGAGCTCTCCACCAACCTCGTGGTCGCCGAGTACGTGGACCCGCAGGACTCCATGTTCCGCCGCCTCACCCGCGGCCGTGAGCATCTGCATCGCGACCTCAACCAGCAGGTGTTTGAAAACGCCTGCCGCGCCCACTTCGAGATCGTGCGCTCGCAGCAGCTCGAGGGCACGCATCGCCGCCTCTACCTCCTGCGCCGGAGCGTCCGCGCCTGATGCTCCGCGACCTTCTCATCGCCCTCTCGCTCTCCAATCGGCGACAGTCCCACAACGTTTTCAAGAAGTAGCGCCGGTTGAAGGGGACTATCCCGCCCGGCGTACGTCCTGCAAGGCCTCGTCGAGGGCGCTGGAGAGCTCGCGGGCGCGCTGATCGAAGTCGCCGGCGATGTCGTCGTACTTGCGCTTGAGGATGTGGTATTCGTCTGCGATGTTGAGCGCCGCCAGCACCGCCAGCCGCAGGGAATCCACGGTCGCGGTTTGCTGCGCCACGGTGCGCATCCTGCCGTCCACGAAATCGGCCAGCTTCTTGATGTATTGCGGATCGGAGCCGCGCAGGTTGTAGGTTTGATCGTAGATCTCGACGCGCACGCTATCGTCGTTCGACTTGGCCACCGGCTCCTCCGGCCGCCCCGAATGGGATTCGGGGACGCGCCTCGGTTGATTATCGCCCGCTTTCGTCCGCCGTCAAGGCTTCAATCTGCTTGAGCAGCTTCTCCATCCGGCTGCGGACCTCTTCGCGTTCGCGCCGCAGGGCGACCATCTCGTGCCGCAGCGAGCCCAGTTCGTCGGCGCGATCGGCCATTTGCTGCCGTACCCTGGCCACATCGCGCTCCGCGGCTTCCTTGGCCGCGCGCGCCACCTTCAGCGATTCGATGGCGCGATAGACCTTCTGTTCCAGGGAGTTGAAATCATCGGCGCGGATGGGGGCAGCGGACTCGCGGATCGCCTTGACTGCCATGATGGCGGTTCTTCCTCAGTGCTTAAGAATTCTTTCCGACCGCGAGCGCAGTATAACCCAGAATCCTGTGGAAAGAATGTTGCGCCGCGCTACTGGATGCGCGGCATCTGGCCCCACGCCTTCCAGAAGGCCTGCATCTCCGCCGGCCGCCCCAGCGAGACCCGCAGATAGGTCTCCATGGGCGGGAACGGCCGCCCTACAAGGATGTTCTGCGAGCGGAAGTGCGCGATCACCTCGCGCACCGGCCGCCCCGTGTGCATCATCACGAAGTTGGCCTGCGAAGGGACGAGCGACACCTTCCTCGCCTGTGCCTGCCGCACGAACTCGGCCCGGTCGTCTGCATTGCGCTTGGCTGCGGCGTGCATGGCGGCCGAGTCCTCGAGCGCCGCTATCGCCCCGTGCAGCACCATCTGGTTGCCGCTGTCGAAAAGTCGGTGGGGACGCATGGCTTCCGTCACCTTGAGCGGCGCCACGCTGTATCCTAGCCGCGCTCCCGCCAGGCCATAGACCTTGGAGAACGTCCGCGCCACCAGCATCTGCTCGCTCTCCACCGGCCGGTCGAGGAAGCTGGTGTACTCGGGCGAGTCCACGAAGTGGTGGTAGGCCTCGTCCATCAGCACCACCACCCCCGCCGGCAGCTTCTTGAGGAAGGTTTCCAGGTCGCTGCGCGGCGTAAGGCTGGCGGTGGGGTTGTTGGGATTGCAGATGTAGACCAGCCCGGCGCCGGAGCCGCAGGCCGCCAGCATGGCGTCCAGGTCATGAGCCGAGTTCTTGTCCAGCGGGACGCGTACCACCTCCGCCCCCACCGAGCGCGCGTACGCCCCCAGAGCCTCGAACGTAGGCGAGGCCTGCACCAGTTTCTTCCCCGGCCCGGTAAAGGCGCTGGCCGCGATCTTCAGGATCTCCCCCGAGCCGCAGCCCGCCAGCACCTGCTCCGCCTTCACCTTGTGCAGCGCGGCCACGCGCTCGACGAAGCGGTCGTCCTCGGGATAGCGGTTGCTCTCCTCGAGGGCCCGCTGCATGGCGGCATGCACGCTGGGGAAGGTGCCGTAGGCGTTCTCGTTGGAGTTGAGCAGGATGGGCCCGCCCGGCTGGGCCGCGCGCGGCGGCTCGGCGAACAGCAGCGATTCGCCCAGCGGCAGCGCCGAGACGGCGCCCGCGGCCACGGCTCCGAACCCAACATTGCGAAGAAAGTTTCGGCGGGATACGGACATGGCAGCGGCCTCCAGGAAAAGTCCGGGGAATTGTAGGACGGAAGCTGTCCTCGCGCCAGTATTGAGCTGACAAACAGGAAGGTCGCGCTACTCGCGGACCCTCTATTCGCGAATCATGCGCCGCATGGTGCGTTGGAGCTCGCGCAGGGTGTTGTCGCTGCGGAAGGTATGCACGTAGGTCAGCCCCGGCTGGTTGAACAAGTAGACTGAGATGTCCTCCAGCTTCCCCCGCGTGACTTCGCTGGGCTTGAGCGGGAAGCGCTTCAACACGAAGTGGTTCTCCTGGGCCCAGCGCGCTTCCTTGGCGATCCACTCGGTCTGGTCGTTGTCCAGCAACGAGACCACGGCCCGCACCCCGGCCTTTTTCAGCACTTCCACTTCCGCGTCGGTCGGATACGGCCCCAGCACCACCGAGTCGTTCACTGTCATCAGCGGGCCGCGCGTGAACATGTCCTGGCCGAGGGGAGAAGCGATCAGGGCCTCGCGGCCACCCAGCGCCTTGTCCAGCTCCAACGCCCAATTGTCGGCCTGGGAGCCCACCACGTACACCTTGCGGTCATCTTTCTTGAGATACTCGGCCAGCCGCTGGACGGCTCCCGGGTCTGGCGCCGTGCGGTCGAGCGGCCGCTCGGTCAGGACGAAGTTGTAGTCCTGGCTGATCTGTTTCATCTTGCCGATCATCCCGCGTTCCTCGGGGTTGTTCGGGTTGAGCGTGGAGACCACTTCGCGGATGCCGTGCCGCAGGATGATCCCGAACCATTCCTCGTCGCTGGGGAAGGGGCCCACCACGATGCGCGTGCCCTCGTAGCTGAAGAGTTGGCCGCGCTCCAGGTGGTCGGGCAGCTCGTGATTCTCACCCGCCTCCTCCGCCGAGCTGCCGTAGCCCGCCATGCGCCGCACCAGGTTGGCGCGGTGCTGTCCCAGGTAGCAGTGCACGTAGTAGCGCTCGTTGGACTGCTGGATCAGTTTCTGGATGCCGGCGAGCGCCGCCTTGTTCTCCGAGATCCAGGGCAGCATAGGGAAGGAGTAGACCTTCAGGCCCAATTCCGCTCCGTTCTTCTTCTCCTCCTCCAGCAGGACCTCTTCAAAGGGGATAACGGGATGCAGCAGGCTGATGATCCCGTCGTAGCCTTGTTCTTTCAGCAACTTGAGTTCGTCCTTGTCGGGATAGGGGCCGAAGCTGAAGCGCTGCGAAACCTCCTCGATCTTGGCTGTCCGTCCGGCCATCATCAAGGACTTGCCGTGCAGGAACTCGTGGAAGACGAAGCTGGCGGCCAGCGCCATCAACCCGGCCAGCGAAACCGCCGCAATCGGCCGCGCCGATTGCAACGTGAGGTGCGAGTACACCGTCGCCGCCAGAAACGAGAACAGCACCCATCCATAGACTACGAAGGAGAGCGTCTGGTCGATATCCGGCTGCGACCAGCCGCTGACCGCCAGCCTGTGCTCCAGCGGGACCATGCCGAAGAGCAGGAAGGCGCCTCCGCCGGCGAAGCCGAAGCTGCCGAAAAAGATCAGCCACAGCAGCCGGCGCTTCCAGGCGGACACTTCCCTGTTCGAACTCATCTCTGTGTCCTGTTACGCTTCGTAGTCTATCTCCGCCGTGGAACCGCAGCCAAGACGCCAGACGCTAAGCCCGCAGCTTCCCGCCCAATCCCTGGAGCGCCTGCACGATCGTCGCCGACCACCCGGCCACTTCGTCGTCGCGCAAGGTGCGCTCCGACGACTGGAAGGTGGCGCGCACGAGCATCGAATACTTTCCCGTCGGCGCCGCGCCCCCGGGGAGGACTTCCGCCGGACGCACGCTGGCCAGCTCCTTCAGCCCCAGCGCCGCGATGGCGCTGCGGATCTCGGCGAAGCGGGTGGCCCCGTCGAAAAAGAATGAGAAGTCGCGCTCCACCGCCGGGAAGCGCGGGATGGCCTGGTAGCGCGGCTCGCGCAGCGCCTGCCGGTAGAGTTGGTCGAGGTGGATCTCCGCGACGAAGACATCCTGGCGCAGCTTGCGCGCGGTGGCCATCTCCGGATGGATCTGCCCGAAGCGCGCCACCGTCGCGCCCCCCAGCACCGCCCGCGCCGAGCGCCCGGGATGGTAGGCCGGGCCGGCCTGCGCGTCGTAGGAAACATCGGAATGAGGGAAGGCCTCGAGCAGGACCTCCACGTCGCCCTTCAGGTCGAAGAACCCGTACGCCCGCGCGGCCTCGTGCGGCGATGCCGGATGCGCCTCGCCCGTCGCTCCCAGGCACAAGGTCTTGCGCTCTTCCGTTTTTGCGCCCGCCAGCAAATAGACGTTGCCGCTCTCGAACAGCCTTACGCTCCCCGTCCCCCGGTTCAGGTTCCACGCCAGCATCCCCAGCATCCCCGGGACCAGCGACGTGCGCATCGTGGTGGCTTCTTCGCTGATGGGATTGGCCAGTTCCACCGGCTTCGCGCTGGAGAAAGCCTCGGCATCCGCCCGCGTGATGAAGCTCAGCGAGATGGCTTCGTGATAGCCCAGCCCCAGCAGCGCGGCTCTCAGGCGCGCGTCTTTTGCCGCGTCCGGCAGCTCGACTACCGCTCCGGAGAACGCCGGCAGAGTGTTGGGGAAGCGGTCATAGCCGTAGATGCGCGCAATCTCTTCGATGAGGTCGATCTCGCGCTCCACGTCCAGCCGCCACGTGGGCAGCTCGACTATCAGCCCCGGCTCGGCGGCGGCTTTCTTCGCTTTCTTCGCGGCGGATACTTTCGGCCCGCGGCTCGGCGTGGTGGTGAATCCCAGCCGGTCGAGGATGCGCCGCACCTCGCGCTCCGGGATCGCCTGACCGAGGATGCGCTTGACCTGTGAGTGGCGCAGCCACACCGCCGGGCGCGCGATGCGCCGCGCCACGGCGTCGATCTCTCCGCCTTCGAGCGTCCCGCCGCCCGTCTCGAGAATCAGCTGTGCCACGCGCGCGCACGCCAGGGGCGTCGCGGCAAAGTCGGCGCCGCGCTCGAAGCGGTGCGAGGCGTCGGTGTGCAACCCATGCCGCCGCGCCGTCTTGCGCACCGTCACCGGGTCGAACCACGCCGATTCGATCAGCACGTTCTTGGTGCGCTCGGTGATCATGGTGTCGAAGCCGCCGATCACCCCGGCTATGGCCACGGCTTTCTTCCCGTCCGCGATCACCAGGTCTTCGGATGACAGCTTGCGCTCCGCCCCGTCGAGCGTCTTCAGCCGCTCGCCCTCCTTGGCCCGGCGCACGATGATCCTGCCGCCCTCCAGCAGGTCGAGGTCGAAGGCGTGCGTGGGGTGGCCCATCTCCATCAGGTTGTAGTTGGTGGCGTCGGCGGCGTTGTTGATGGGTCTTGCGCCACAAAGTTCCAGGCGCTGCGCAATATGGGCCGGCGACGGCTTGACGGTCACCCCGCGCACGATGCGCGCCGTGTACCGCGCGCAGCCCTCCCGATCCTCGATCTGGATGGCGAACTTGGCTTTGTCTTTGGTCGCGGGCAGCTTCGGCTGGATGGGCTTCAGGTCGAGGTCGTAGATAGCAGCGCACTCCCGCGCCACGCCGTAGTGGTTCATGGCGTCCACGCGGTTGGTGGTGATCTCGAGGTCCATCACCGCCTGCTCGCCCTCGCCCTCGATGGATTCCGGAGCCAGCCCCGCCCGCGTCAGCTCCTCGGCGAGCGTCGCCGGCGCCGCCTTCAGGGCAACAAACTCGCGCAGCCATGTGGGAGAGATCTTCATGCGAACTGCTCCAAGAACCGCACGTCCCCCTGGAAGAGCAGCGAGATGTCGTCGATCTCGTACTTCATCATGGCGATGCGGTCCACGCCCATGCCGAAGGCGAAGCCGGAGATCTTCTCCGGGTCGTAGCCGTTCGCCTTCACAAATCCGAAGACCGCCGGGTCCACCATGCCCGAGCCCAGAAGCTCGATCCATCCGCTCATCTTGCACATCCGGCAGGGCGTTTCTCCGATCCGTCCCTTGCCGTTGCACTTGAAGCAGGTGATGGCCACGTCGGCGCTGGGCTCGGTGAAGGGGAAGAACGACGGGAAGAAGCGCGTCTTCACGCTCGAGCCGAACAGCGCCTTCATGGCGTGGTCGAGCGTGCCCTTGAGGTCCGAAAAGGTGATTCCCGTATCCACCGCCAGCCCTTCTACCTGATGGAAGAGCGGCGAGTGGCTGGCGTCCGGCGTGTCGTGCCGGTAGACCTTCCCCGGGATGACGATGCGCACCGGCGGCGGCTGCTTCTCCATGGTGCGGATCTGTACCGGAGAGGTGTGTGTGCGCAACAGCAGCCGCTCGCGCAGCGGCTTCTGCTCCTGCCCGGCCACGAACAGCGTGTCCTGACTGTCGCGCGCGGGATGGTTGGGCGGAAAGTTCAGCGCCTCGAAATTGTAGTAGTCGGTCTCGATCTCCGGCCCTTCGCCGATGGAGTACCCCATGGCGCGGAAGACCGCGACGATCTCATTCATGGTGCGGAGGATGGGATGCTCCGCCCCCAGTGGTCGGCGGATGCCGGGCAGAGTGACGTCGAGCTTGTCGGCTGCGAGATGTTTCTCCATGGCGTCCTGCCAGTGCTCGCCAAGGTCACTTCCAAGCTCCAAAGAGAGGTCTTCCTTTCGGGCGATTGCCTTCTCGGCCTCAGCAATCCAAGCGTCGACATTGGCTTCGCGTACGATTGCAGGAAGGCTACGCAGCTTCGCCCTAGTTAACGCCTTCTGAACAGTGCTCTCTACATGCGGCTTCAGCTCATTCAGCCGCCGCCCGACCTCGCGCTTCGCCTCTGCCGGCGCCGCCTTCAGCCACTGGTCGTTGACTTGTGTGAGGATGCCGCTCTTGCGTCCCAGCCAGCGGTCGCGGAAGGCCTTGCCTCCCGCCTCGTCGAGCGGTGCCTGCGCTTCTGAGTCGAAGGCAGCGCGCAGGTCGGCGAACGCTTTTTCCAGCGACCCCTGGGAGTAGTTGTCGAGTTTTGGAACGGTGTACATATCCGCCGTGCGCCGCCGTCCCGGCGGCTGTCGCGTGGGCGTCTCGCCCACCGGGGTCCGAGGGCGGGACGCCCTCGACACAGCCGGCTGGAAGCCGGCGCTACTTTACAGGGTTTACGCCGCCCCTGCCGTTTTGGCTTGCTGGGCCAGGCTGGAGAACGCCGCCGGGTCCTTCACCGCCAGGTCGGCCAGGATCTTGCGGTCGAGCTCCACCCCGCTCTTCTTCAGCCCGTGGATGAACTGGCTGTAGCTCATCCCGTGCTGGCGGGCAGCGGCGCCGATGCGCACGATCCACAGCGAGCGGAACTGGCGCTTCTTCTGCCGCCGGCCGCTGTAGGCGAACTTCAGCGCCCGCTCCACCGATTCTTTGGCGGAACGGTGCAGCTTGGATTTGGTCAGGAAGTAGCCGCTGGCGCGCTTGAGGATCTTCTTGCGGTGCGCGCGGCGCTTGGTTCCACGTTTTACGCGGGGCATTTCGTCTCCTTTTTTCAAGAGAGACGTTGCGAACAACGTCTCTGCGGTTCATTCAGCGGCTGGAGGCAGGGACGATCCCGGAGCCTCTTCACGCGCTTGGTCAGCGACTAGCGCTGACGGTTGAATGCTAACTGCTAATACGGAATCATCCGCTTGATCTTGGCCTGGTCGGCTTTCGAGACCATGGTGTTCTTGTCCAAATGGCGCTTCTGCTTGGTTCCCTTCGAGGTCAGGATGTGGCGCGTGAACGCGTGCCCGCGCTTCACCCGCCCACTGGCGGTCTTGCGGAAGCGCTTGGCCGCGCCCTTGTGTGTCTTCAATTTCGGCATTTGTCTTTCCTCTGAGAACTGAGAACTGAGTACTGAGTACTGAGTACTAGGTACTGAGTACTATTTCTTCGGCGCCAGGATCGCGTGCAGCGTATTGCCTTCCATGCGCGGCTGGAACTCGACGATTCCTTTGTCGCCCACGTCCTTGATCAGGCGTTCGATCACGCCGCGCCCCAGGTCGCGGTGGCTCATCTCCCGCCCCCGGAAGCGCAGGCTGGCTTTCACCTTGTCGCCATCGGAGAGGAAGCGGATCACGTTGTTCTTCTTGAACTCGTAGTCATGCTCGTCCACGTTGATGCTGAACTTCACTTCCTTGAGGACGATGACCTTCTGGTGCTTCCTGGCGGAGCGCTCCTTCTTCTCCAGGTCGTAGAGGTACTTCCCATAATCCAGGATGCGGCACACCGGAGGGTTGGCCGTGGGGGAGATCTCTACCAGGTCGAGGCTCTTGGCCCGGGCCGCCTTCAGCGCCTCGAAGGGCGGCATGATCCCGAGCTGTTCTCCATCATCGCCGATCACGCGTACTTCGCGCGCGCGGATGCGCTCGTTCATGCGGATAAATCGCTTGTCGATACCGTCCTCCGGGAACCTGCGGGCGAAAAAAGAATCAAAATTATAACACGGGGACCGCGCCGGCCCGCCTCTCAGCGGCCTCCGCGTTCCCTCCGCGCTCTCTGCGGTAGGCCTTTTCTGCCGGGCGGTCGATACACGCCGTCAAGCCATCCGCGGAGACCCCTGTTACCCGCACCAGGGCCCAGCGATTGGCCTTATGGCTCCCCAGCAGTCGCATCTTCAGGTAGTTATCGGTCAGGGCCTCGGTGGATTCACCGTCGCCGCGGTCGAGCGTGATGGCGTCGAGCCTCCGCCCCACCAGCGACTCGCGGAACGCCCGGTTCTTCTCCGCCGCCAGCTCCCGCAGGATGCGGTTGCGCTCCCGCGCCACCTGCACCGGGACCTGCCCGGACATCGCAGCCGAGGGCGTCCCCGGGCGCGACGAGTAGGTGAAGACGTGCAGGTAGGTGAAGGGCAGGGAAGCGATGAATGCCCGGCTCTCTTCGAACAGCGCATCCGTCTCCCCGGGGAAGCCCACCATCACATCCGCGCCGATGGCGGCCAGCGGCATCGCCCGGCGGATCTTCTCCACTCGCTCGCGGTAGTGCCAGGGCCGGTACTTGCGGTGCATGGCACGCAGGATGTGGTCCAAGCCCGACTGCAGCGGCAGATGCGCGTGCTTGGCGATGCGCGGCTCGTTTGCCACCAGGTCGATCAACTCCTCCGTCCAGTCCATGGGCTCGACCGAGCTCAGCCGCAGCCTCTCCAACCCCGTTTCCTCCAGGACGGCCCGCACCAGGTCCTCGAAGCGCTCCGGCTTGGGGAAGTCGCGCCCCCAGCGCCCCAGGTTGATACCCGAGAGCACCACTTCGCGATATCCGGCCGCCACCAGTGCCCGCACCTCGCGCAGCGCCTCGGCGCGCGCCAGCGACCGGCTCTGCCCGCGCACCGCCGGGATGATGCAGAACGAGCAGCGGTTGTCGCAGCCGTCCTGCACCTTCAGGTTGGGACGTGTCTTCTCCGACGCGGTCTCGGCCGCGAACACCGGAGCGGCCAGCAGCTCGGTGTGAGCAAAAGCGAAGATGTCGCCGACGAGGATCTGGGAATCGAGTGTTCCAGTAATCGGGTGATCTGAAGACGCAGACAGCGCGCCAACTGGAACGAAGCTTCCCGCTGAGGGAGCGAGAACCTCCGCCACCTGATGCTTGTGGGAGTTGCCAACCACCCAGCGCACGCCGGGCAGCGCCGCCAGTTCCTGGGGCGCGCGCTGCGCGTAGCAGCCGGTCACCAGGATTCGGCACTGGGGATTCTCGCGATGGATGCGCCGGATGGCGGCGCGCACGTCCCGGTCCGCCGATTCGGTCACAGTGCAGGTGTTCAGGACCACCACGCCGGCGTCTTGGGGAGCGGCAGCGCGTGCCAGCCCGCGTTCCAGCATCTGGCGCTCCAGCGCGGCGCCATCCGCCTGCGTGGCTCGGCATCCGAAGTTTTGCAGATAGAAGGTCCCCACGGAGTGATTATAGGACCGGAAGAAAGCTGAACTCAGGCCTGAGCCTGGGTGGGCACGGTCCTGCGATGTTGGAAGCACTCGCGGCAGAACACCGGACGCCCCTGAGTGGGCTTGAAGGGTACGGTGGTTTCTTTCCCGCACTGCGAGCATACGGCCTGGGTCTCCACCTTGGAGTGCGTGCCGCCGGAAGCGCCCACACCCGTAGCCCGCTTGTTCTTGCAGGCCTTGCAGCGTTTAGGCTCGTTCTTGAACTGCTTGTCGTGGAAGAAGAGCTGCTCGCCGGCGGTGAAAATGAAGTCGGCCCCGCAGTCCACGCACTTCAAGACCTTATCTTGGAACTCCATCCCCCCAACCCCCACCCCTGGGAATCCTGAGACTGGCGGGAGGCGTCCGCGGGCGCGGACGCCTCCCCTCCCGTTATTCCTGGTCCCGGCGCGCCTTCTTCCGGTTGCGCTTGCGTGCCAGAGCCTGCTTCAGGCGCGATTTCTCGCCCGGCTTGAGGTAATAGGAGTGACGCTTGACCTCCTTGATGATGTCCTCTTGCTGGACTTTGCGCTTGAAGCGGCGAAGGGCGTTCTCCAGGGACTCGCCCTCCTGCAATCTCACTTCTGCCAAGTAAAACCACCCCCAAACTATTCCGGTAGGACGCCTAGTTATTGCAGCCTTTTCCAGCCAAGTCAAGGACTTAATGTGGACTTTAGGCCCATTTCTCGCGGTCTTCCCGCGCCTTCGCCGCCCCGCAATCCGGCCTCAAAACGTCAGCCGCAGCCCGATCTGCACCTGCCGCGGCGCGTAGGCTTTGGTGGGCGACAGGAACCGGGAGGAAAGCTGGTAGCGCGCCGGGAACTGACTGAATCCAATGGTCTTACTATTTGGAACAAAGTCGCCAGCGGTGTTCAGGAAGCCGTCGTCGCTCAAATCCACCCGCAGGTTCTCCCGGTTCATCAGGTTGCCGTGATGCTGAGCGGCGCCGGCTTGATGGTGAAGTCGGTCCCGTTGTTGATGATGTTGTAGTTGTTCAGCACCCCGGCGGTAGTGGGTCAGTTTCCGATAAGCCCGTAATACGCCAAGTGAGCGACGCCTTTCCCTGGGAACTATAATGGCGCGCGGATGGCCCTCACCTCCGGCACCAAACTCGGGCCCTACGAAATCCTTTCACCTGCGGAAGCGGGTGGGATGGGCGAGGTCTATCGCGCCCGCGACACCCGCCTCGACCATATCCAGCGCATCGTGGCATGGTTCAACCAGCACCTGCAATAGTCGTTAGAATCAGTCGCACACGGAGCCGTGAAGGTACCCGCCATGTCAAAGCTGTTCATCGCAATTTCATTTGGTTTCCTTCTAATAGGTTGTTGCGTTCCGACGCCTGCCTGCGCACAAGAGGGCAGCAACCAATTGCCGATTCGCAGTCCGCGTGTCGTCGCTCTGGAGAAGCAATTAGAGTCCGGGGACGTGGCCGCGCTCGACAGTTTCTGGAGTGAGATCAAGCAGCAAGGTGCCCCACTGGTGGAACCCATTTCAGGCGATGACAAACATGTCCTCGTGACGTTTCTCTGGCGTGGCGGGAGGGAAACCAAAAACGTCGGTCTTTTCTCGGATCTTCTCGGCGCCGCCGAAGCACCGGAGAAAAACCTGTTGGTAAATTTGCCGGGCACTAACGTCTGGTTCAAGACCTACGCGGTCCGCAAAGGCGGCCGCTTCGCTTATTACCTCTCGCCTAACGACTCGCTGCTTCCCTATGATCAGCGCAAGGGCAAGGACTGGGACACGTTGCAGCCGGATCCGCTAAATCCGCGCCACTTCGTGACGCACTATGAGCAACGCGATAAGGTCAGTTCTCTCGTGGAACTTCCCGGCGCGGCTCCTGTCCCCGCATGGCTCGGGGCGCGGCCGGATGTCCCAAGCGGACGCACCGAGGTGCAACACCTGAGCAGCAAGATTCTCGGCAACGAACGCCGCTTCTGGGTCTACACACCGCCTGGCTACACTGCGGACGGCAAACCTTACGACCTTTTGGTGCTCTTTGACGGCGGGGCGTACGCCAGGACGATTCCAACTGCGACCATCATCGAAAACCTCCTGGCGGCTGGCCGCATTCATCCCCTAGTTGTTTTGATGGTAGACCAGAAAAATCGCAATATTGAACTGACCTGCAATGAGGCCTTCAACGAGTTTTTGGTTCGTGAACTGATGCCGTGGGTGCACGAACACTACCACGTCTCCTCGAATCCTGCCGAGACGATTGTCGGAGGCTTCAGCGCCCGCGGGCTCGCGGCGGCTTTTGCTGCGCTGCGGCATCCCGAAATCTTTGGAAATGTTCTCTCGCTATCAGGGTATTTCTCCTGGGACCCAAGGGAAGACCAGGCGGTAGATGAGGAGGACCTTGAGTGGGAGTGGATCATCCGGCAATTCGCTGCAAGCCCCCAATTACCGCTCCGGTTCACCCTCACGGTGGGCCTGTTTGAACGCTTTCACCGTGAAAAACTTCCGGACATGCCCACCTTGCTTCAGTCCAACCGGCACATGCGAGACGTCCTGCTCGCAAAGGGATACCCGCTCAACTACAGAGAGGTGCCAGGCGGCCACGAGGTTTATGCTTTCGAACTTGCGCTGCCCGATGCTCTGATGTCGGTCGTCGGTACGCGTGCTCGGGATAAATAAGCAGCATCCCATTGAGCCGTACTTTGTAAGCACCCGCTATCCAGACAGAGAGCGATAAACGGGCTACTCTTAGCACTGCCTATGCCCCGCTTGCCGCAGGAGTCGCAGGTGCGAAATAGGCGGGCGGCGTCGCCGACTCGGAAGATATCAGTGTGCCAGGCGTCCACTTGGATGGTTTGTTTGAATGCATAAGTAGTGAGGAGCGCTTGGTGTACAAGAACTGAACTCAGCAAGGCTGCTGATTCAGAGTCAAGCCAAGGAGGCTCCTCACGGACATACGTATTACATTGGCCTGGATGTTCACAAGAAGACCATCAGCTAGTGCGTAAAGGATGTGAGCGGTCAGGTTCACACCGAGGGCGCGATTCTGGCCACCCGCGCGGAGCTGGACCGGTGGATGACGACTCTGCCGCAACCGTGGACGGCCGCCATGGAAGCGACGATCTTCACGGGCTGGATCTACGATCGTGTGTTCCCGCAGGCGGCGGGGTTTTAGGTTGGTTCTGCGTCGTCTTAGGCCTAAATGCATGGTTTTCGGCAGCTATTGGACCCAAATTGGACCCAAGTTTGTTGCTGTTCCATCTTCCTACCCTCTCCAGTTGAGCAGTCTGTGTATGATGTGCGGCGCATGACGATTCCGATGTCTACCATTGCCGAACGTCGCGAGTTCGGTAAGTCGCGCCGCCAAGTCGTGCATCGCGTGGATCAGTGCGAGTGGAAGACGGCGAAGAACCGTCCCGATGCAGTGGACCTGCTGGTCGTCGCCAGCGAGGACCGGATCGCCGAGTTATTGCCAATTCGCTGGACGCGGATGGCGGCTTCGCCGCTCGGATTCTTTCGCGGGAATGTGCCGCTGATGGCATTCGATCTGGCACAGCTGCCCACGACCGGTATCGAGGTTCAGATCTGCGGTGACGCCCACGTGCGCAACCTGGGCGTGTTCGCCTCGCCCACCGGCGCTCTCGTCTTCGACATCAACGATTTCGATGAGACTATGCCAGGCCCATGGGAGTGGGACCTCAAGCGGCTCGCCGCGAGTCTGGTGCTGGCCGGGCGCGCTGCAGG
>DASYVL010000024.1 GCA_035937135.1 Terriglobales bacterium | reverse complement strand
CGATGACCGGATTCTTGAAGGTGAGACCGGCAAAGCTCACGCTCAGGTCCACGGCGTGGCCGGATGCGCTCGCAGCGGGATTGATGGCCTGCGTCATCGCGGCGCCTTGCGGGGCGGGGCGCTATGGCGCTCGGCGGCCGGCGTCAGTGCCTCGGCCAGTACCCGTCCGGTGCTGTGCGAGGGCGGCGAGATCCCGAGCAGCGAAGCCAGAGTCGGCGCCAGGTCCACCGGCTCGGCGTGGCCGCGGTACGTTCCCGGCTGGAAGGGGAGTCCGAAGAACGCCAGCGGGACGTGCGTGTCGTAGGTGTAGGGACTGGAGTGATCGGTGCCGGGCGGATAGCCGACCACGTACGCCTGCGGCACCAGTATGACGTACCAGCCGCCGTAGGGTGAGGCGCTGTGGGCATAGCGGCGTCCGGTCTCATCCTGCGGCAACGCGCCGCGCGCGATCTGGCTGCGGGTGAAGTAGTCCACCGCGGGGCTTTCCTTCAGCAAGGCTTCGCCGGCGACGCGCTCCGCTTCCCCCTGGGTCAGCTTGGTCGAGGAAAAAGCCTCTGCAGAGAGGTAGGCGAAGGGCCAATCCAGCGCCGTGATGAATTCGGCACTTTGCCCCGGAGTCAATTTAGAGGAAAGCGCAGCGTTGGCGCGCGTTTTCACATCCCGAGGAGTGAAGCTTCCCGCCGGGATGCGAAGTCCCGAAGCGTACGAGGGGAGCGGCGCGATGCCGTGGTCGGCGGAGAGCGCGATCCACAGGTTGGCCAGGCCCACCTGCTTCCCCAGAAATTGAAAGAAGCCTGCGAGCTGCGGGTCCAGGGCCTGCACCATGGCGGCAACTTGCGGCGAATCGGGGCCGGCATCGTGGCCCAGGATGTCAGGCGCGGTCAGGCCCACGATGAGCAGGTCAGTCGCCGGCCCGCTGCCCAGCTTTTCGTTGAGCACTAGCTCGCGCGCGAACTCCAGTTGGTAATCGTTGGCGAAGGGCGTGGCGCCGACCACGTCAAAGAAACCTTCCGGCGAGCCGTCTTTTTCCTTGCGGGGAGCGGTGTTTCCCAGCGTCTTTCCGGAGGCGTCCTTCCACTCGCGGTTCCAGTACTTCTCGGCGTGCTGGCTCTCGTTGAACTGCTTCACCCAGGCGGGGAGTTCCTTTACGTAATAGGTCGAAGTAACAAAGGCGCCGCTCTGGCGGTCGATCCAGTAAGCGGCGTCGCCCGCATAACCGGCCGGTAAGACCGCCCCTCGGTCTTTGAGCGAGATAGCGAAGACGCGCGACTTGCCGCCGGTGGCCATCTTGAGCACGTCGCCCAAGGTGGAAGCCAGGAGCTTCCGTGGCGAGGCGCCGGTCTTGGCAGGGCCGCCGGGCAGGCCGAGGAGCTGCGTGCGCTCGTCCTCGACCGAGGTGACGACCTTCTTCTTCTCCGGGTCCCACCACTGGTTGCCGCCAATGCCGTGGCCGTCGGGATAGGCCCCGGTCAGCAACGTGGCGTGTCCGGGGGCGGTGTGGGTGTTGGCGTAGTCGTAGCGGCAGTCGGTGAACACCGCTCCGTGCTCGAGGAAGAGGTTGAAGCCGCCTGGGCCGAAGCGGTCCCGGGAGCGCTCCAGGAAGTCCCCGCGGAACTGGTCCACGATGACGATGACAATGAGCCGGGGCCGGCCGTCGTAGGCGGAAGCGAGGGAGAAGGGCGCGAACAGCAGCGCGGCAAACAGCAGCAGAAGTGCGCGGTGCAGGCGGGTTGCCATCAAATAAGTAGTGTACGCCAGCCCGCGTCCGGCGGGAAAATCGAACCGAATCACTTCGGCTGCGCTTGCGGCGTGGTCGCGGGCTCGTCCAGCACCAGCGTGACCGTGACGCTGTCGAGCAGCGGTCCGCAAGAGCTGATCTCTCCTACGCTCTCGAAGCTGAGCGGAGTCTTATCCTCTTTCGCGGTGAACTCCCAGGTGTGCTTGGCCCACGGGATGTTCGGCTTCGCCATCACGACGAACGATTTCGAATCACCGGCGGCGGAGACGCGCAGCGTCTTCTTGGGGCCACCGCACTGCGGGTTGGCGGAGAGCATGAAGCTCACCTCGTACTTCTTGCCCGCTTCGGTGGCGATGGTCTGGCGGATGGCGCCGAGTTCGTTTCCGTTCATGTCGAGGCAGCGCAGGTGCGCGCACTTGAAGTACGTGCCAATGTGGTCGATTGAACCTTTGGTGATCGTCCAGCCGGGGAACTTGTCGCCTTTCTTGAAGGTCTTGAAGCCACCCGGATCGGCACCCTGGTCGAAGCCGCCGTTGACGACCAGGTTCTCGGGCTTGGCGTTCTTCTGTTGCGCGAAGGCAGAGATCAGGAGAAGTGTAGCAAGGGCGAGGAGCGGGGAACTGCGCATGGCTGACCTCCGGGCGTTGCGGCGCGCACTGTAACCGCGGGGCGGCGGGAAGTCAAACCTTGACTTGGGGGCGGAGCGGAGCTAGCGTCCGTGTCCATCAAGGAGCCAGCGATGAAGAGGCGGATGGTTGTTGTGATGTGCCTGGCCGCACTTGCCCTGCCGGTGTGGGCGCAGAACCAGCAGTGGGAGATCGCGCCCGAGAAAGACGCGCGGGTGAAGGCGGGGAAGCTGTCGGTGGTCGGCGGGCAGACGAACGAAGCCGGCGTGCGCTTCCTGATCAACAACCTCGACATCCTGCAGCCGATGGAGATCGTACTGGCGGCGGAGGACGCGGCGAAGCCGCTGACGTTGCTGGTGTACAAGGACGCGCCGGAGCACGCGCTGCTGAAGAAGGCGACGGACGCGGGCGGGACGGTGGTGGCGAAGTTCCGCACCGGCGAATCGGTGCACTTGCTGGTGAGTGGCCCGGCGGGAGCGAAGTACCAACTGATGACGTGGCAGGGGCCGCGAGTAGAGGTGCCGACGCCGACGGCGTTCGTCCCCATCGACGCCCAGGGAACGCCGCTGGTCGAGGGCGTGGCGCTGACGCCGCCGGCGACGGGCGGCAAGCCGGAAACACAAACGGGAGCGGCGACCACCACGCTGCAGGTGCCGAGGTCGGTGACGATCCTGCTCGGCCTGATCCTGGTGGCGCTGGTGGCGCTGATCGTCGTGGTGTTCCTGCGCGGGCGAGGGAAGACGGCGGCGGTGGTCCTGCTGGTCGTAGGGCTGGGTGCGTACCACGCGATGCGGGGGCAGAGCGTGGAGAACCAGCTGGCGCCGAAGAAGGTGGACGCGGGCGACGCGTGGAAAGCGGTCAACGAGCGGCTCAACCAGTTGCGCGAGCAACTCGACACGCTGGAGAAGATGGGGATCAAGGTGGAGCCGGAAGCGATCAAGGTCCGGCATCCGGATGACAAGGAAGAGAAGAAGGAAGGCGAAGCGCCGTCGCTGCTGGGAGGGATGGGGCGGACGGCGGGACATTTAGTCAGCGACACGAAGCTCATCCTGGCGTTCCTGGAGGAGTTCGGGCTCATCGATCCGCGGGAGGCGGCGGTGCAGCCCAACTACAACCCTCCGGGACAGCCGCTGATCCCGTCGCGCTGCGCCGGCACCGGGCAGTGCGGCAAGTGCTTCCTCGAAGCGAACGCGAAGCTGGAGAAATCGCGCAAGCTGCTCGAGGACATGTACGTCATCTACAAGCAGACGGAGCTGAAGGCGGGGCGCATCCACGAGCTGGCGAACGCGGCGGCGGGGCTGAGTCCGTATGCGCAGCTGGCGTGGACGGCGATCAAGAACAATCCCAACGAGCCGATGAACCTGGCGCAGAAGCACTTCTACGACGTCTACGACACCAACCTCGACAAGCTGCTCACAATGTCCAACGAGGGACTGATCGGGGTGGGCGCGTGCGAGCGCGAGAACTTCAAGGACTACGACTGGTATCCGCGCTACGGAATGATCTACTACAACTTCCTCAAGGAGCGGTACACGCGGAAATAGTGGACAGTGCACAGTGGACGGAAGGAAAACAGAAAGGCTGCCGATGGGCGGCCTTTTTCCTTGTGTGGGTGATGAGAGGCAGCGGAACGCCAGGGAGTTGGGCTTACTTGCTTTCCCCTCTTCCAGGCTTGTCGGAAACTGGCCCAGTAACCAAAATCTAGCCCTGGGGTTTCTCTTGGCCCCGCTTTCCGGTAGATTAGCGGTTCCCCATGCTCGACCTCGCCTTCGTGCGCAACAACCTGCCGCTGCTGGAGGAGAAGCTGCGCCAGCGCGGCCTGGATCCCAAGCAGGCGCTGGGCGCCTTTCATTCGGTGGACGAGCAGCGCCGCAAGCTCATCACCGAGATGGAGCAGCTCAAGGCGCAGCGCAACCGCGCCTCCGAAGAGGTGGCGAAGGCGAAGAAATCGGGCGGCGACCCTGCCGCGCTCATCGAGCAGACCCGGGAACTGCGGGAGAAGATCGAGCAGGGAGAGGGCGGGATCGGAACCATCGAGGAGCAGCTCAAGTCCATTCTGGCGGCGCTCCCCAATCTTCCGCATGAGACCGTGCCGGTCGGAAAGGCCACAGAGGACAATGCGGAGGTGCGCCAATGGGGCGCACCTCCGAAGTTCGACTTCGCCGCCAAGCCGCACTGGGAGCTGGGCGAGCAGTTGGGCGTGCTCGACCTGGAGCGCGCCGCTAAGCTCTCCGGCTCGCGCTTCGCCGTCTATTGGGACCTGGGGGCGCGGCTGGAGCGGGCGCTGGCAAACTTCATGCTCGATCTGCACACGCGCGAACACGGCTACACAGAGGTTTTGCCGCCCTTCCTGGTGAATTCGGAGTCCATGTACGGCACCGGGCAGTTGCCCAAATTCGCCGGCGACCTCTTCCAGTGCAAAGACACCGACCTGTGGCTGGTGCCCACCGCCGAAGTGCCGCTGACCAATCTGTATCGCGGAGAGGTTCTGGAGGAGTCGCGCCTGCCGCTCTCGCTCTGCGCCTATACGCCGTGCTTCCGCAGCGAGGCCGGCTCGTACGGCAAGGATGTGCGCGGCATCATCCGCCAGCACCAGTTCCAGAAGGTGGAACTGGTGAAGTTCGCGCGGCCGCAGGATTCCTACGCGGAGCTGGAAAAGCTGACCAACCACGCCGAGACCGTGCTGCAAAAGCTGGGACTGCACTACCGCGTGGTGGCGCTATGCACCGGCGACCTGGGCTTTGCCGCCGCCAAGACCTACGACCTGGAAGTCTGGCTGCCGGGGCAGCAGCTCTTTCGCGAGATTTCTTCCTGCTCAAACTTCGAGGCCTTCCAGGCGCGGCGCGCCAACATCCGCTGGAAGCCGGCAGGGAAGGGAAAGTCGGAGTTCCTGCACACGCTGAACGGCAGCGGCCTGGCCATTGGGCGCACCTGGCTGGCCATTCTCGAGAACTATCAGCAGAAGGATGGCAGCGTGGTCATCCCGGAAGCGCTGCGCCCCTACATGAACGCCGAGCGCATCACCGCCAAGCGCTTTTGAGGCGCGCGTTGCCAAAGGCGCAGCAGGACTCTACACTGAGTTTTCGCAGACACTTTCCAACAAGACTATGGGCTGGCTGGGCCGGACAATCCGCGGATACATCCTCTGGACCTACGCGCGTGGCAGCCTGCACTACGACATCATGGTCACGCTCATTTTGCTGTTTATCTTCCTGGCGCCGCTGCGCATCAACTTCAACGACAAACCCCGGGAGCGCGCCACGCATCAAACCGGGGTACTGGTCACGCAGGACGGGCCGTACATCATTTATCAAGTGGATGCGACGGCCAGCGACGAGCGCGGCCAGCCCATCGTGGGCGACGCCAATCCCGAGGCCGGCCTGCATCGGGTGATCGAGGAGATCGCGGGCGAAGTGGAGATCGCGCACTACGAGCGGGTGACCGACCGCAGCGGCAAGGTCGTGGCCTACAAGGCCTGGGTGAAGCGGAGGTAAGGCTTGCACCATAAGACGCCAGGAAAACTCGCCGAGCGCGGCCGCTTCGGGCTGCTGGTCCTCTGCCTGGCCTTGGGCGCGGCGCTCACCGCCGATGGTCTTCCCGAAGCTCCCGGCAGCGAACCGGCGCAGGTTCCGTCGCTGGAGACGGTGCTCAGCCAGATGGATGCCGCCGCCGCGACCTTCCAGTCCGCCCAGGCGGACTTCGCTTGGGACCAGTACCAGCGCGTGGTGGATGAGACCGACGTCCAGAAGGGGAAGCTCTACTTCCGGCGCGCGGGCAAAGAGATACAGATGGCGGCCGATATTTCCGAGCCGGATAAGAAGTACATGCTCTTCGCCAACGGCAAGCTCAGCGTCTATCAGCCCCGGATCGATCAGGTGACGGAGTACGACGCGGGCAAGGACCGCGAGACCGTCCAGACCGTTCTGGTGCTGGGCTTCGGCGGGCGCGGACACGACCTGGCCAAGTCGTTCACCGTGAAGCTGGCCGGGGTGGAGACGGTGGACGGCGTGCGCACCGTCAAGCTGGAACTGGTCCCGAAATCGGCCAAGGCGCGCAGTCTGTTCGACCACGTGGTGCTCTGGGTGGACCCGGTGCGCGGCGTTTCGCTGCGGCAGCAGGCCTGGGAGGCCTCCGGCGACTACCGCCTGGCCCACTACGCCAACATCCGCATCAACGAAAAGATTCCCGACGACGTTTTCCAACTGAAGACTACGAGCAAGACCAAAGTGCTGCGCCCCCAGGGATAGCGCCGCGGGGCAGCTTCTCTTTCAGCTTGGGAGGCGACGAGGGCGCGGCTATACTGCGGAGGCCGGCACTTTTCCATTGCCGGGAGAGCCGGACAGATGGCGCGAGTCTTCACCATCTCGGTGACGCCTCACCCCAAGCGCAAGAAGAAGCGCACGCCCGACGACCGCTTCCTGGAGGGCCAGCGCGTGCTGGCCGCAGCCATCAAGTACCTGAGCCAGTCCGACCCGCGGCGGAACCGCGGCGCCATCACTTTCCTCTCCGAGCACTTCCGCACCCGCTTCCGCATGAGCGATTCGCCGCGGCGCTGAGCTTCGGGGCGGAAGCTCACGGCGTTTGCGTTGCACTCCTCAGGTTGGCCGCCGCCAGAAGAAAGAGCACGGGATAACACTCCAGGGTGTAGCGCGGTTCGGGCGCGGGCAGGGTGGCCAGCAGCGCCGAGCGCAGCAGGATCCAGCCCACCAGCATGGCCAATTGCTGCGCCCGCCCGCGGATGGCTCCCACCACCGCGGCCGCCACCAGCGCCAGGTTCAGCAAGCCCAGGGCGATGGAGATGGCGGAGTCGCCGGGATCGTTTTCGAAATCCCACCAGTGCGTGTCCAGGCCGAGCAGCTCGATGCGCGGCCGCAGCCACATGTCGGCGACCCGGGCGGCGGGGAGGAAAAGGTAATAGCGCAGCGGGGCGGAGCGAATGCGCTCGTCGGCCAGTAGCGCGAACTTTGCGTCCACTGCGGGCGTGATGTCCTCGGGTTCGTACTCGCTCAGCAGCTCCTCAGTGCGGCGGCGCTGGTCGTCAGAGTCGAAGGCGCGCGGCGGCAAGACCTCGATGTCCACCGGCTTGGCTGCCCAGTAGACCTCCTCGGTGGAGGAGTAGTCCACCACCCAGGTCCGCAACCAGCGCTCATAGCCCAGAGGGACGAACTCGCCGGGGGCGGTGGCGTGCCGGGGCGCCAGCGGCTGGAAGACGTGGAAGACCTGCCAGTTGCGGATGGTCCAGGGAACCAGCGGGGCAAACGATGCGGCGGCCATCACGACTCCCGCGAGAAAAGCCGCTCGGCGCTCGGGGCCGCGAGCCCAGCGGACGAACAGTAGCCCTCCAATGGCCATCAGCAGGACGCCGCCGTCCGGGCGCAGCAGGATGCAGGCGGCCAGAGCGGCGCCGCAGCCCGCCCACCAGCGCAGCGGATGCGGCGCATCGGATCGCAGTCCTTTGGCGGCGCAGAGCAGGGCCAGGGCGGAGAAGAAGATTTCCGGTGTCTCGGCCAGCGGCGTGGCGGCAAAGTTGGCCGTGAAGGGGCACAGAGCCGCGATCAAGAAGGCCAGGCGCGCGGCGCGCACGGAAACCAACTCGCGCGCGAGGGCCGCCACCAGGAAGCACGTGCCCACGTCCAGGAAGATCTGTACCACCATCACGGCGGTGTAGTGCTCGATGCCGAACACCGACCACACCAGCGCCAGGAATGCGGGATAACCCGGCAGGCGGATCAAGGTGGGCACGGGACCCGTGGGGCCGCCGAAGCCGAAGATGCCGTGCTGAATCCAGTTCTTGGCCAGATCGCCGTAGGTGAACGAGTCTCCGGCGATGTAGGGGAACTGGAAGAGGAGGAACAAACGTAGGGCGAAGGCCGCCAGCGTGGCGGCGGAAACAAACCGACGGTTTTGGCGCAGGAACTCGCGCACCGGAAGACTATACCCCGGATGCGGCGCGCGTTTGACGCCTCTGCCGCAGCGCCTTACGATGAATGTTTGTTGTTCCCCTAATGGCCACAGCAGTCTTCTACGACCCGCGACGCAGACGCTGGAAGCATTTGCGCACCATCTTCGACGTCGCGGGCTTCAGCCTGACTTTGCTGGTCGGCTTCTTCTTTTACAGCCTGTTCCGGGGGGTGAGCCTGCCCGCCCTGCTGCAGCAGGGACAGAGGCGGGGCTACCACGCCCTGAAGGAAAAGGATCGCCGCCGGCCGGCCCGGCGGGTGGCGCATCGCAAGACCCAGGCCGCTCCCTCGCAGGTGGCGCTGAACTCCGGGGAAGGGATCCGCGCCGCCTTCTACGTCCAATGGGACGCAGGAAGCTTCTCCTCCTTGCGCGCGTACTTCCTGCAGATCGATCTGCTGTTTCCGGAGTGGCTGCACGTGCTCTCCGCCGATGGACACCTCCAGGCGGTGGACGCCAAGAACAAGCTCTTCCCCGTCCTTTCCGGGGGATCCGTGCGCCCGGTGGACGACAAAGTCATGCCCTTCCTCAAGGCGGAGAACGCGGAGCTGGAAGTCTTTCCCCTGGTGAACAACTTCGACCCCACTCGTAGTCATGACGTTTGGATGCCCGAGGTCGCCGGCATGTTGAACAATCCTGCGGCGCGTGCCGTATTTCGCAAAGAACTGGCAGCCCTTCTGGCCAGCGACCGCTACCGGGGGCTAACGCTCGACTTCGAAGGTTTCCCCTTTTCCGCGCAGCCGGGCTACCGCGCCCTGGTCGCGGAGCTCTCCTCCGATCTGCACGCCCGGGGGATGAAGCTCTACGTGGCGCTTCCGGCGCACAACGAGGATTACGACTACGCCTACGTTACCGCCCGCGCCGACGGCATCATCCTGATGGATTACGACCAGCACTATCCCGGCGGACCCGCGGGCCCGGTGGCCGCGCAGAGCTGGTTCACGGACAACCTGAACAGCGCCCTCGAGGTGATGCCGCGGGAGAAGATCATCGTCGCGGTGGGAAACTACGGCTACGAGTGGACCAGCGACCCGAAGCACCCCGAGCGGGTCAAGAATGCGCAGACCGTACCCGTGCAGCAGGCGTGGCTGATGGCGCGGGAGTCTGAGGCCAGTCCGGAGCTGGACGCGGACAGCCTGAATCCGCACTACGCTTACGTGGATGAATCCAGCGCCCGTCATGACGTCTGGTTTCTGGACGCGGTAACGGCGCTGAACCAGATGCGGGCGGCCCAGGCCCTGGGCATCAACACCTTTGCGCTCTGGCGCCTGGGCTCCGAAGACCGCTCCTTGTGGGCGGTGTGGGACGTGCCGGGCGAACCGGAAGCTCCAGCGAAGCTGAGGTCCGTTCCTCCCGGCCAGGACGTGGACATGGAGGGCCAGGGGGAGATCCTCAGGA
>DASYVL010000023.1 GCA_035937135.1 Terriglobales bacterium | reverse complement strand
AAGATCGGCGGCAGAGTCGAGGCCCTCCGGCAGGGAAGTGACGCCGTCGAAATCCGAGCCCAGGCCGACGTGGTCCACGCCCGCGATCTTGGCGATGTGGTCGATGTGGTCGATGAGCGAGGAGAACGGCGGCCGCGGGATCTTCGCCGCCCATTCCTTTTCCAGCGCGGCCTCGGCGCTGTAGGGCACAGAGGCGACGTTGTGCTCGTGCTTGTACTTTTCCTCGAAGGCGGCGATAGCGGCGTCACGCTCAGCCTTCTGCGCTTTGTAGGCGTCGAGGAACTTCTGGTCGATGAAGGCGGAGAAGAAGTTGACCTGAACCACGCCATCGTTGCGGGCGACGGCGCGCAGCATGTCATCGGTCATATTGCGGGGATGGTCGTTGAGGGCCCGCGAAGAAGAGTGCGAAGCGATGACCGGAGCGCGGCTGATGACCAGCGTGTCATAGAAAGTTTTATCGGAGACGTGGGAGACATCCACCATCATGCCCAGCCGGTTCATCTCCTGCACCACCTCTTTGCCGAAGGGCGTGAGACCGTTATGGTGCTCGACCTTGGGATCATTGATGTCGCCGGAGGAGTCGCCCCACTCGTTGGTGTTCGACCAGGTGAGGGTCATGTAGCGGACGCCCAGGCGGTAGAAGTCGCGCAGCAGGCCGAGGTCGTTCTCGATGGCGTGGCCGCCCTCGATGCCCAGGAGCGTGGCCAGGCGGGGATGCTTGCCGGAGCGAGCGGCCAGGATGTCGCGCGAGCTGAAAGCCATCACCATCCGGTCGGGATGCTTGGCCGCCTGCTGGTACACGGAGTCAATGAGCAGCATGGCGTGCTGGGCGTACTGCCCCTTCCACGAGGGCTCCACCCAGATGGCGAAGAACTCGGCGCCCAGGTTGCCGGCGCGGGCCTTTTCCAGGTCCATGTGGCCCTCGGTGACCGGGGTGACGGTGCCCATGTCGAAGCCATCGTCGAGGAAGCGCTGCGGGGTATCGGCATGCGTATCCACGACCATGGCGGAGTTGTGCAGAGAGCGCGCTTTGGCGGAAACGGCCGGGGCGGAGGTCTGAGCGGTGGCCAAACCGCCAAGTAGCAGGAGAGCCAGTAAGTATTTATGCATGTGTGTGATAACCGTCATCCTCTGAAGAATTCCACGAGAGCCTGCTTCATCACGTCGCCGCCCACGTCGGCGATAGCGCGGGTGAGCGGGATGTCCTTGGGGCAGACCTCGACGCAGTTCTGAGCGTAGCCGCACTCCTGGATGCCCCCGTCGCCCATCAGGGCAGCCAGGCGCTCGTGCTTCTGCATGCGTCCGGTGGGATGGGTATTGAAGAGCTTCACCTGGGCGATGGTGGCGGCGCCGACGAAGCCCGTCTTGTCGTTGAACTGGGGGCAGGCCTCCATGCAGCAGCAGCAGGAGATGCAGCGGGAGATGGGGTAGGCCTCCTCCTGCTCGCGGGCGGAGACGCGAGGCCCGGCGCCCAGGTCGTAGGTGCCGTCCACCGGGATCCATGCCTTGACCGCCTTCAGGTTCTCGAAGATGACGTTGCGGTCCACGGCCAGGTCGCGCACCACGGGGAACTTGGAAAAAGGCTCCAGGCGGATGGGTTGTTCGAACTTGTCCACCAGGGCGGAGCAGGCCATGCGGGCGCGTCCGTTGATGAGCATGGCGCAGGAGCCGCAGACTTCCTCGAGACAGTTCGAATCGTATGTGATGGGCGTGGTCGGCTTGCCGGCGCTGGTGACGGGATTGGCGGCAATCTCCATCATGGCGGAGATGACGTTCATCCCTCGCTTCCAGGGCAGCTCGAAGTCCTCCCAGTAAGGCTTGGCCTGGGGGTTGGCTTGGCGGCGGATTCGGAGGCGAACAGTCCTATCTGCCATGTTCCTCTCTAGGCCGCTACATCATACCGCCGCGGCCGCGGCGGGATGAGCGAAGTATCCACGGGCTCGAACTCGAAGCGGGGTTCGTCGGCGTCGGGGGCGAAGACCGCCTTGGTGGTCTTGAGCCAGTTCTTATCGTCGCGCTCGGGGAAGTCCGGCTTGTAGTGCGCTCCGCGCGACTCGTCACGCTGGGCCGCGCCCTGGGCGATGACCCGCGCGAGCTGCAGCATGTTGTAGAGCTGGCGCGCGAAGACTACCGAAGTGTTGGCCCAGTTCGTACGGTCGCTCAGGTTGATGTGCGTGAAGCGCTCGAGCATCTCCACCAGCTTGACGTCGGTCTGCTGCAGCGTCTTGTTGTAGCGGATGACGGTGCAGTCTTTGGTCATCAACTCACCCAGCTCCCGCCACAGGCGGAAGGGATTCTCCTTGCCATCGGAGCGCATCAGGCCGGCGTTGATCTCCTCCTGGCGTTTTTTCTCGGCCTCGAAGTGGCCGTTGGCAGCGGGCGCGCCGGCGAATTTAGCATAGGCCATGGCGGCGGGGCCGGCGACGAACCCTCCCCAGATGCAGGAGAGCAGCGAGTTCGCGCCCAGGCGGTTAGCCCCGTGGTACTGGTACTCGCACTCGCCGGCGGCATAAATGCCGGGGAGATTGGTGGCCTGCTTGAAGTCGATCCAGAGGCCGCCCATGGTGTAGTGCGTCCCGGGAAAGATCTTCATGGGCGTGGTGCGGGGGTCGTCGCCCACGAACTTCTCGTAGATCTCGAGGATGCCTTCCAGCTTGCGGTCGAGCGTGGCGCGGTCGATGTGGGTGAGGTCGAGGTAGACCATGGGCTTGCCGTCCACGCCCAGGCCGTGCTCGAAGACCACCTTGTGGATGGCGCGGGTGGCCACGTCCCGGGGCACCAAGTTGCCGTACTTGGGGTACCACTCTTCGAGGAAATAGAAACGCTCGGATTCCGGGATGCTCTTCCACTCGCGCTGGTCGCCCTTGTTCTTGGGCACCCAGACGCGGCCGCCTTCGCCGCGCGCCGACTCCGACATCAACCGCAGCTTGTCCTCGCCGGGGATGCAGGTGGGATGCACCTGGATGAACTCCCCGTTGGCGTAGTAGGCGCCCTGCTGGTAAAGCGCCGACTGGGCCGAGCCGGTACAGACGACGGAGTTGGTGGACTTGCCGAAGATGGCGCCGATGCCGCCGGTGCAGATGATGATGGCGTCGGCGGGGAAGGTGCGCACTTCCATGGAGCGCAGGTCCATGGCGCAGATGCCGCGGCAGGCGCGCTTGCCATCGAGCACAGCGGAGAGGAATTCCCAGTGCTCGTACTTGGTGACCCGGCCGTCGTCCTCGTGGCGGCGCACCTGCTCGTCGAGGGCGTAGAGCAGTTGCTGGCCGGTGGTGGCGCCGGCGAAGGCGGTGCGGTTGTAGAGCGTCCCGCCGAAGCGGCGGAAGTCGAGGAGGCCCTCGGGGGTGCGGTTGAAGGTGACGCCCAGGCGGTCGAGCAGGTCGATGATGCCGGGCGCGGCCTCGCACATGTCCTTGACCGGAGGCTGGTTGGCCAGGAAGTCGCCGCCGTAGATAGAGTCGTCGAGGTGCTTCCAGGTGGAGTCGCCCTCACCCTTCAGGTTCTTGGCGGCGTTGATGCCGCCCTGGGCGCAGACAGAGTGCGAGCGTTTCACGGGGACGATGGAGAACAGGTCCACGTGCCCGCCGGCCTCGGCGATCTTGATGGTCGCGGACAGTCCCGCCAGCCCGCCGCCGACCACGATGATGCTGGGAGCTTTCGCCATATTCAGATGAACTTCATCTCGCGGGAACCTTCTCTATCGCTTGCGCCGCCGGCTTCTCGATGGGTTGCATGGGCCAGCGGAAGAAGGAACGGACAGTATAGAGTCCGACGGAAATGAACAACAGCGCGATGCCGAAGCAAACCACTCCGAAATGCCTCCGTGCTTTTTCGCCTACCGTGATGCCCCATTTGGCGGCGAAGAGCCACAGGCCATAGGCGAAGTGCCACGAGGCCGCCACCACGCCCACCACGTAGAAGGCAACCACCCAGGGGTTCTGGAAGGAATGCTGCACCTTGGCGAAGGCCGCGTCCGGATTCTCGAACAGGCTGACGCCGGTGAAGCGCATCTCCCAGGTGTGGAACAGTATGTAGGCGAAGGCGACGGCGCCGGTCCAGCGCTGCGCGGTGTACATCCGGTTGCCGGTCCAGGGATACTCCGCCACGTTCGATTCGCCGCGGTACCAGATGTAGAAGCCGTAGAGGGCGTGAAAAAGAAGGGGAATGTAGATGCCGAAGATCTCCAGCAAGTGAGTGAAGGGAAGTCCAGTGAGGAACTTGACCTGGTTGCCGTAGGCCTGAGGGCCGTTGGTGGCGAAGGCGTTGGAGATGAAGTGTTCCACCAGGAAGGCGCCGACGGGAACGATGCCGCTGAGGGAATGCAGGCGGCGGAGGAGGAAGGAGCGTCCCTGGCCGGCCCGCAGGGGCGCCACGCCGGAGCGGACTTTTGGAGCCGCGGGGGAAGCAGCAAGAGTCATGCCGGCTGAGTTCCTCAGGTTTTCAGGGTGAGCTGCCAACCCGCGATTATCTTTTCCCGCTCGCACTCAAGTCAAGGAAGCGATGGACCACTCCGGGAACGGGGCACGCCTTTTTCCGGAAATCCCCGCCTAAAGGCTTGTGCGTCCGGGCGTGGCGGATATAATGAGCGGTTTAGCCCAGGAGACGCGGACGATGGCTACACCCATACTGGCATTCGCGCAAATCGCCACCGATTGCGAGGGGGAAGGACTCAGCCCCAAGAACGGGGATCGGATCGGAGCGGAGCTCGCCAAGACTTTCGGCGTGCAGGGCGACGAAGTGGGCATCATGCGGATGGAGAAGGCGAGCCTGATGTTCGTATATCCCTCGAAGCTGCAGAACGTGGGAAGCATCCCTCTGAACACCACCAACTCGGTGGCGGCGCGGACGGCGACCAGCAAGCGCGCCGAGATCATCAACAACTTCGCCCAGTCCAAGCACGCCAGCGTCTTCGAGGCGGTGGAGCTGGGCAGCGTCCCCAAGCACATCCCCGGGGAAAAGCCGGCGGAGAAGCACATGCACATGATCCAGAAGCTGATGTCGGTGCCGGTGATGGGGCCGGCGGGGGCGCTGGGCGTGGTGCAGATCTGCCGCAAGGGAGCGTCGGCGCCCGCGGCCGGGCTCGACTTCACTCCCGCCGACCTGCAAAAGCTTGTGGGCATCGCGGGAGCGCTGGCCAAATGCTTTAAGTAAGCGGGCAGCAATTAGCAGTCAGGATTCAGCCGGCACCACTCCAGAAATCTTCTGAACGCCGCGCCGCGGTGACTGACCGCGGCTTTTTCTGCGGGCGCGAGTTCCGCGAAGGTCTTGCCCAGCCCGGGAAAATAAAAGAGCGGGTCGTAGCCGAACCCTCCGGCGCCACGGGGCGCCCGAGCGATGACGCCGGCGGCTTCGCCGCGAAAGGCGGCGAGTGTCTGGCCGTCGTGGGCCGCAGCGATCACACAGACGAAGCGGGCCGCGCGCCGCTCCTCCGGGACGTTCTGAAGCTCACGCAGCAGGCGGGCATTGTTGGCCTCGTCCGCTGGCAGGGTCGCGGATTCATCGGCGGCGTAACGCGCTGAGCGCACGCCGGGAGCGCCGGCGAGTGCGGCCACCTCCAGCCCGGAGTCGTCGGCCAGCACCAGCTTCCCGGGCGCCAGGCGGCTGTAGTGCTCCGCCTTCTTGCGGGCGTTCTCCTCGAAGGTGGCGCCGTCCTCGGTGGCGGAGGGAAGGGAATCAACACCAGGCAGGGGTTGGACCTCGATCTCGCCGGCCGCAGCGGCAAAGTCTCGAAGTTTCCCCGCGCTGGAGGTCGCGATGAAGATACGACGCACCTCGGGATTCTAAGGGCAGGCGGGGCGATTGGCGACTGCCCATGACGTGCCCCACTCGTCACTCAGCTAAGTGTCGGTGCGCGATTATGCGTCCGATAGCACCCGTCTATCAAGGGTGGATTTGCCACTGTACGGCTTCCCGTCGAAGGACCCGACGAAGGAGCAGGCGAACCATTCCTAATGATGGATGTGGAGGTGAGATGGCGCGCCCTAGGGGACGATTTCAGAACTCTGGTTTCAGGCCCGATTCAGCTTCTAACGTATGAAACCCCTCTCAGCGACCTTTGGGCACAGGCGTAACCGCGTGTGGCCATGGCGGTTGCGTTGCAGGTTGAGGCTCTGTGCCGAAAGGAAACGGTTTTGGCACGCTAGCCGTTTTGCGGCCTGGTGCGTGACCTTTGGGTTGTGAACCCAAACGGATAACTCCACCCTTTCGAAAACCGTGAAAGGATGGGGCACCCTCGAATGGGGCACCCTCAAGGCTCTATGTCTAGTGAACTCTTCACTG
>DASYVL010000022.1 GCA_035937135.1 Terriglobales bacterium | reverse complement strand
GGCGGGGACGAAAGGTTCTGTACCACGCGCCTCGCATTGCGCTCTGTCGCGTCTGCGCGAGAGATATAGCCAGGGGCCCAGGGCACCTCAACCAGGCGCTTCAAAGCGTTTTTAATCGCATGGCGGCCGCATGTAGCGAGGGAAGAGATGCGGCGCGTTGACCCATTCTCAAGCCACGGAAACACTCCAGGAGCGGAGCCCGTGAGCTGTGCTATGCTCCCGCTCGCAGAAGGAAGACGGGCCACGGAGAAAAGAGAGGACACCGTGGCTCGACGACGTTGGCAAACAGGTTGGTTGTTCAAACGAGGAAGTAGAAGTCCAGTGTGGGTGGGTCGTTATCGCGAGGATGTGCTAGCCGAGGATGGTTCACGCTTGCGGCGTCAGCGCTCAATGGTGCTCGGCTCCGTGAGGGACCTGACCAAGCGGCAAGCGCAAAGGCTGCTCTCGGAACGACTGGCAGCAATTAACCAGGGTAGGCACAAACCCGAGCGGATGATTACCTTTGAGCGGTTCATGTTGGAGCGCTTCGAGGCGAACATTCTTCCGACTCTGCGCTCCTCCACGCGCCGACTCTATCAGTCACTTGTCCGGCGACACATGCTTCCGTTCTTTGGAAACACTTTGCTGCCGGAGATCGGAACGGCAGAGGTCCAGATGTTCTTAGCGGAGAAGTCCAAGCGTGTTGCGCCCAGGACGGTTCTCTCGCTTAGGAATCGCCTCTCCAAGGTCTTTGCCGTAGCCGTCACATGGGGTTACTTGCAGTCGAACCCGGCGCGAGGCACGCAAATTCCGGCCCTCGTGGACCAGCGGGAACGGCTGGCACTAACACCCGAGCAGGTTCGGCGATTGTTGGCGGAACTCGCCGAACCTTACCGCACCATGGTCCTGCTGGCTGTACTTTCAGGGCTCAGGTGCGGTGAGATCTTTGGGCTGCGCTGGCGCAATGTCGACTTCGCCGAACGCTCCATTCGGGTGGCGGAGTCCATCTACCAGGGCCGCTCGTTACCGCCAAAGACGCGTGCTTCCCGGCGCTTGGTCTTCGTGGACGAAATGGTCCTCGATAGCTTGGCGCGGTTGCGAGCCGAAACCGTGAATCCTGAGGATTTCGTCTTTCACAGCCAACCGGGAAGCGCCCTAAGCCCCAACAATGTGCGCAACCGGGTATTGATTCCAGCATGTAAACGGGCCGAGATCCCCCGCGTGGGTTGGCATAGCTTCCGCGACACCTACTCCACCTGGGCGGACCCGAGCGGTGAAAGCATCAAGGCGCTGCAGGCGCAGCTCGGACACACCGATGCTCGCCTGACGCTTTCCGTCTACGTCCAACCCATGCCTGAGGCGCAGCGGCGCGTGGCAAGCAAGGTTGCTGGAAAGTTGCTCCCAGTTGCTCCCAAGTTGGACCGTGAAGTAGTGGAGCCGGTAGGTCTAATCAACTGAAGGCAAGCCAAATAGAATGGCGCGCCCGAAGGGATTCGAACCCCTGACCTATTGCTCCGGAGGCAATCGCTCTATCCAGCTGAGCTACGGGCGCGCTGGCAGAGTCCCATTATAGCGTGGCGCTCGCGCTTCGTACTGCTGGCCGAGAAAGACGAAGTTGAGGCAGATGCTCCAGAGATTCCAGACGACGCCTCCGGCGAGAGCGGCCAGAAACACCCGCTTGCGGTTCAGCGCTGCCATAGCCACCTCGCGTGAGACGGCGCGGATGGTAACGGAGGGGCCCGGAGGTGTCAAGAAAAGGGCGTTTGGAAGGCCCTCAGTGTGGGTCCTCCGCCGGTACCTTCCTCTGAAACTCGGCGCAATTGGTGGGTGAGTCGATGCAAACCGACACGACCGGAGAAAAATAATCCGCCTTGCGACCGCGGGCATGGAACTGCACACGCATTTTGCCCTTCGGGGGGATGGGTGTTTCGAAGATATAGGTTCGAGCCTGTGTAAGTGGAACAGACTCGGAGCTCTTGAAGGAGGGGTCTGTCTTCAAGATCTCCGCCTTCTCCAGGAACCCCGAGTCGAAGTCGATGCTGCTCAGGAGCTGGGCTTTGGCGGCGGTGTTCTCCACCTCAACCGCAAACACGAATTCCTCTCCCTGGCCAACCTTGGCGGGACCGGAGATGTAGACGTTGACGTTCTCGACTTTCTCGGAGACGAGAAGGGACGCCAACCCGACCACCGCGACCGCAAGCAGCAAGACAAGTCCGAGGAGCCCCCAGCCAGTTGCCTTCCATCCGTTGGATGGCTCGATCCCAGGGTTGGCAGCTTCCCAGTGTTCAAAGCCGTCTTTCTGAAGAAACGGAAAGAGAAAGATGCTAATGAGTTGCACGACCTCCCCTACACCCTTCGCGGCCCCTTCAGGAATCCAGTACAGCGCCACAAAAAAGAGGACAGAGCCGAGGCCGGTCGCGCCTAGCGTGAGGACAGCTTTCCGGCGCTGTCCCAGCCTTCGGAGATTGATGAACGCAACGATGGCGGCGGCTATCGGGCCAAACAAGAAGCCGATCACACCCGACACGCGAGGCTTCCAGGGGGGCTTGGGCGGGCGCTCCCCGAGCGGAGCAGGGGACTCCCACGACGATGGCGGGGAAGGAGCGCCAGCCTGCGATAAACCCATTGTCGCCTCTTAGCCTGGCCCTCAGCCAGTCAGCTGGCGCCCGATGGTGCGCTCAGAAATACGGGTTGTCAAGCTTTAGGCGCACTTGATTCGCGGCGCGGCATGCAATACCGTTCCTTGCTCCCATGTCTCGAAGGATGCGCGTTCGACGTTGTTTGCTTCTGGCGCTGATGGTGGCTGGGGCGGCGCCCATGGGCGCGCAGCGGCGGCCGGTGCTGGAGCAGATCGACCTTCCGCACTCCTATTACTACCGCGAGATGTATCTGCCACAGCTCACCAGCGGAGCGAGCGCGGTGGCGTGGTCGCCGGATTCGAAGTCGGTGATCTACTCCATGGCCGGGTCGCTGTGGCGGCAGGAGATTGATTCCGAGGCCGCGCAGCAAATGACCGCCGGGCCGGGGTACGACTACCAGCCAGACTGGTCGCCGGACGGACGTTGGGTGGTGTTTGCGCGCTATTTCGGAGACGCGATCGAGCTGCACCTGCTGGAGGTGGCGACGGGAAGAAACTATCAGCTCACCGCGGGCGGCGCGGTGAATGTTGAGCCGCGCTGGTCGCCGGACGGCACGCGCGTCGTTTTCGTCTCTACCTCTTACAACAAGCGATTCCACATCTTCGTGGTGCGGGTGAAAGACGGCGTGCTGCAATCCGTCCAGCGGCTGACAGGCGAGAGCGAGAACCCGCTTCCCCGCTACTACTACAGCAAGTACGACACCGAGATCAGTCCGGCGTGGTCGCCAGACGGCGGGGAGCTGGTGTTCGTCTCCAACCGCGGGCACATCTACGGCACGGGCGGCTTCTGGCGGATGAAGGCAGAGCCGGGCGCGGAGGCGCGCGAGATCTACTACGAGGAAACCGCGTGGAAGGCGCGTCCGGAGTTTTCGCCGGACGGCAAGCGTTTGGTTTATAGCTCCTACCTGGGGCGGCAGTGGAACCAGTTGTGGCTGATGCCGGCAGAGGGAGGCCACGCGCTCCAGCTCACCTACGGCGATTACGACAACACGGCGCCGCGGTGGGCGCCGGATGGCAAGCACATCGCGTTCGTCTCCAATCGCAGCGGGAACACCGAGCTGTGGCTGCTGGAGCTGCCGGGCGGGGCGCAGCGGCAATTGCGCGCGAAGCAGCGGAAATACATGCGGCCGATGGCGCGCCTCTTGGTGCGCGTGCTCGATGCCGCGGGAAAGCCGACGGCGGCGCGCGTTTCCGTGACCGGCGCCGACGGGCTGGCTTATGCGCCCGAGGACGCCTGGGTGCGCGCCGACGACGGCTACGACCGCAGCCAGCGCCGCTTCGAGGCCCACTACTTCCACTCGCCAGGAGCGGCACCGGTGACGGCGCCGGCGGGACGCGTGACGGTCGAAGTCATGAAAGGATTCGCCAACCGCTTCGAGCGACGCGAGCTCGACCTGCTGCCCGACCAGCAACTGGCGCTCACGGTGCGCCTCACTCCGCTGAAGCTGCCGGCGACACCAGGATGGCGCTGGGTGAGCGGCGACCTGCACGTCCACATGAACTACGGCGGCGCGTATCGCAACACGCCGAAGAACATGGTGGCGCAGGCGGAGGCCGAAGACGTCAACGTGGTGGAGAACCTCATCGTCAACAAGGAGCAGCGCGTCCCTGACATCGCCTATGCGGGCATGGGGCTGGATGCGGCGTCCAAGACCGGACGGCTGCTGGTGCACGACCAGGAGTTTCACACCAGCTACTGGGGACACCTGGGGCTGCTCGACCTGCATCGCGGCCTGGTGATGCCGGGCTATGCCGGGTATCCGGGAACGGCGGCGGCGAGTCTGTATCCCTCGAACAGCGCGGTGGCCGACCTGGCGCACGAGCAACGGGCGCTGGTGGGATACGTCCACCCGTTCGATGATCCGCCGGATGTTGAGGCGGGGATAAGTGGAGCGGCGGGGAGCGCGAAGGCGGCGCTGACCAACGCGCTGCCGGTGGACGTAGCGCTGGGCAAGGTAGATTACATCGAGGTAGTGGGCTTCAGCGAGCACCGGACGACGGCCGACGTTTGGTACCGGCTGCTCAACCTGGGCTACCGGCTGCCGGCGGGCGCGGGCACGGATGCCATGGCGAATTACGCCTCGCTGCGCGGGCCGGTGGGGATGAACCGCGTCTTCCTGCCGGCGCCGCTGGCGACGCTGAAGCTCGACGAACGGTTCTATCCGGCGCTGAAGCGCGGGGCGACGTTCGTCAGCAATGGGCCGCTCGTCTGGTTCTGGCTGGGAGAAAAGACCCCGGGCGGCGAGGTGAAGCTCGCGGCCGGGAAGCATGAGGTGAAGTTCAGCGCCTGGCTGAGGTCGATCGTGCCGGTGGATCATTTGGAAGTCGTGTGCAATGGGAAGGTGGTGCGGGCGCTCGAACTCAAGGGCGGGCGCGATTCCGGCGACTTCACCGGGACGCTTCCCATTTCCGGAAGTGGCTGGTGCCTGCTGCGCGCATGGAGCGAGAAGGCAGAACATCCGGTACTGGATGCGTATCCGTATGCCACGACCAGCGCGGTGTACGTCGCGGTGGAGGGTGCTCCGGTGGCGTCACCCGAGGATGCGGCGTACTTCGTGAAGTGGATCGACCGCGTGACCGAAGCGGTGCGGCAGCACACTGGGTGGAATAGCGAGGCGGAGAAAGATGCGGTGATGAAGGGGCTGGCAGAGGCGCGGACAGTGTACGAGCAAAGGAAAAAGTAAAAAGGAAAAAGTAGAAGCTGGTCGCCCAGGGGGCTCAGCGTTGTTCTGAGGATAGGGGTCCTTCGACTCGCCCATCGGCTGTGCCTCGGGGCTCGCTCAGGATGACAGCCAAGAGCAAGTGCGCTCTTCCTTTTTACTTTTTACTTTTTCTGTCCTTCTCGCTCCAGTTCCTCGAACTCCTTCTTCAGCCCTCGGACCTTCACGGTCAGAAAGACGATATAGGCGATGAGGATGACCCAGGTGGAGATGTAGGCGAGTTCGAGGTGGAGGTGGTTCATCGCGCGCCTCCTTTCGAGCCCGCGAGGGCTGCCAGGGCGTGGCGCTCGTCGAGGCGCTGCTCAAAGCGCACCAGGTTGTAGCGCATCCAGATGAGCAGGAATCCGAAAGCTAGAAAGGCGGCCCAGTTCCAGAGCAGAGCCGTCCACATGGCCGGATCCAGGCCCGAGCTGGAGCCGCCAGCCATGACCGGCTGCGGATGCTGGGTGCGGAACCAGCGGATGGCCATGTAAACCAGCGGCACATCCAGAAAGCCGATGATGGCGACCACGGAGGCAAGGGTCGGCGCCTGTCCGCCGGCGGCATTATGGCGGAGGAAAAGGTAGCTCACGTAGATGAGCCAGAGGATAAGGGTGGTGGTAAGCCGCGCGTCCCATGTCCACCAGATGCCCCAGACCGGCCGGGCCCACAGAGGCCCGGTGACCAGGACGATGGTGCAGAAGACGACGCCGACTTCGGCGGTGGCGACGGCCACGGCGTCAGCGGCGAGTCCCGCGGAGGGGCTCGACTTGCGCCGCGCCAGATAGATGATGGAGGCGATGAAGTTGACGAAGAAACAGAGGAACGAGGTCCAGGCCGAGGGGACATGGTAGTAGAAGATGCGCTGGATCTCGCCCATGGTCTTTTCCTCGGGCGCCACGTACAGCCCCTGGTGGAGGCCGTAGAAGAGCAAGACCATGGTGAAGAGCGAGAAGATCAGGAATTTGTAGTTCATATCAGTGCTTTCATTCCGCGTGCAAGACGGTCTCGAAGAGCAGCAAGCAGGCCGTGGTGAACACGACATCGTAAACCAGAAGCAGGTTCAGCCAAAATCGGGGCGAGGAGTCGCCGGTGAGGATGGCGGTGGTGGCCTCGACCATGGCCAGCAGCGCCGGGATGGAGATGGGAAAGAGCAGCAGGGGCAACATCAGCTCGCGCACCCGCGTGCGCAAAGAGACGGCGGCGAAGAAGGTCCCGTTCACCACCAGCGCCCAGGTGCCGAGGACGAGGACGATCACTAGCTGCCAGGCAGGGCCGAGGACGCGCAGGTTGAAGAAGACGATGAAGAGCGGCGTCATCGCGAGCTCGACCAGGGTCACAAAAAAGAAGTTCCCGATTGCCTTGCCCAGGAACAGAGCATTGGCGGGGGCGGGCGAGACGCGGTAGGCGTCGAGCACATGGTTGCGCAGCTCGCGCATCCAGGTCTGGTTGAGGGCGACGTTGGCGGCGAAGAGGAAGGCCACCCAGACCAGTCCGCCGGCGATGCGGCGGGACTCTTCGGCGGTGGGGTCGAAGGCGAAGCTGAAGATGACCACCACCAACACGGAGAAAAATAGCATGGCGTTGATGGCGTCCTTGGAGCGCCACTCCAGGCGCAGGTCTTTGGCGAGGGTGGCGCGGGTGACGTCGAAGAGTCCGGTCACGGCGTCACCGCCGGAGGAGCCGCGAGCGCCGCGCGGATGCCGGCCTGGCGTGCGGTGATCTCGCCGGCCGCGATCCACAGGGATTCGTCGGCGACGGCTTCGAGATGCGCGGGCTGATGGGTGACCACGAAGATGGTTTTGCCGGAGTCGCGCAGGCGGCCGAGGCGCGCGGCCATGGCGGCGGCGGAGCCGGCGTCCACGTTGGAGAAGGGCTCGTCAAGCAGCAGCAAGTCGGGGCCGTGGAGCAAGGCACGGGCGAGCGAGAGCCGCTGGCGCATGCCTTGGGAGTAGTCGCCGACGCGGCGGGAGAGCGCGGGGTCGAGGCCGACCGAGGAGATGGCGTCCTCGCAGGCGGGCGAGGCGGCGAGGCCGTAGAGGCCGGCGAAGTAGCGCAGGTTCTCGAGCGCGGTGAGCTCGTCGTAGAGCAGCGAGGCGTGGGCCATGTAGCCCATGCGGGCGAGGGCGGGGTGGAGGTCGTCGCTCGACCAGCGCAGGATGCGGCCGCGAGTGGGACGGGCGAGTCCGGCGATCAGGCGCAGCAGCGTACTCTTGCCGGCGCCGTTCTCGCCGAAGACGCCGTAAAGGCGTCCGGGAGCGAAGCCGGCGGTCACCTCGCGCAGGGCGGCGACGCGTCCGAAGAGCTTGCTGACGGAGTCGAGTTCGAGGACGGGGACGGTGGCGTCGGGCATGCGGGGGAATCACATCACAAAGCTCGACCACAAAGGACACAAAGGTAACACGAAGGGGACGGGCGGCGGCGCGGGCGAGTCGCCCGCATCCACACGGGCCAGAGCTTACTTCGGAGCGGGGGTGGCGGGCTTCTGCTGCACAGCCGGGGCGGCACCGGGCTTGCCGGGCTGCTCGGCGGGGGCGTACTTGGAAGCGCACTTGGCCTGGAGCTGTCGGGCGTGGAAGACGCCGTCGCGGCCGAACTCGCCCTCGGCCAGGGCCTGGGAGTCGTCCTTGAAAGTGTCCGGGGGCGCCTCGCTGCCGCGGTAGATGACGGGGAGCGTCTTCCCTTCCTCGACCAGAGTGAACTCGACCTTGGAACCCTGGCGGCGGATGGAGCCAGGCTCAACCGTGCCGGCCACGCGCAGTCGCTTGGAGTAGACGGCGTCGCCCTGGGAGGCTTGCTGGCGCAGCTCGGCGATGGTGACGTAGTAGCTCTTACTCTGTTCCACGCCGGTGTAGGCGAGGTAGCCGAGCGAAAGCACGATGACGCCGATGGCCACGCCGAAACGCAGGTACTTTTTGCGGGCTGATGTCACTTCCGAAAACTGTACGCTGTCCGGATTGACAGGGTCAAGCCGACGGGTGAGGCCAGACTTGGCCTTAGGACCTGCTCTGCGGTGGGTCCTATGGGCTCAGGCGTGTGAAGGCGCCCCGAAGGCGATGGGCCGGACGGTCTGAGTTCCTGTTGGCTCTCAACCGATTCTAACCCTTCCGATTCTCCACCTGGTTGATGATCGCGAGCAACTGCCGGTGGGTGAAGGAAAGGGCCTCAGCCAGAGAGGTCTGGCCGGATTTTTCGGCCTGGACGATTAGCGGGCTCAGGTTGGCCGACTCGTCGCGCGCCGACTGAAGTAATGGCTTTAAATCCGGTTTCTCCCCCGTGCGCTTCGAGTTTTCCAAGGTGGCTACCAAGAGAAAACGGGCGGCTACGGCCCGTTGGAGAGCAACCCCGGCCTCGTCGCCGCCCTTCAGAAAAGCGTTCACCTCCGCCGTGGTCAGTAGCAGCTTGGTCGTAGGACCGACGGCGAGGCTGACGGACGATCGCCCTTTACTGCCACTGACCGAAAGGAGCTCTTTTATGTGCTCGATCTCAACACTGACGGTTGACGGGGGAGACGGAGCAACCTTTGCCGCATTGCTGGGCCGAGCAGAGGGAGGGGGTAACGGGGCTGGCGAAGGAGTGGCGGCCGGAGAAACGGTGGCCTTAGAAGATAGAGCCGGGGAAACCCGGGGCTTCGCTTGGGAGTCCGGCGGAGCAGCCGCTTGGGGTGGTGCCGGCGTCAACGAAGCTGCTAGCCCAGGCTTCCCGTGCGTCAGAGCCTGCTCCAGCAGGACGCGCAGCCCCGCCATCTCTTCTTTCATCCGCTCCAGACGGCGTTGCAGATCCGGAGCTGCAGCTTCGCCAGCCCCGTCCGTCGCAGCTTCGGGAGCCAGCGCCCGCTCGATAATGGTCCGCAGTCCCATCAACAGGTCAAAGGAACGGCCGGTCGAATAGTCGAGAATCAGCGGCTTCCTCAAGTTGAGGCACAGTTGGAACAGATTGCTGAGGGGCTCCTGGGGCGAGAGTTGCACGGAGGTACAGTCCACGAAGTACACACTGCGCGCGCCCAGCTCCCACAGACCAGCCTCGATGGCCCGCAAATCATTGTCCACGAGGCGAAAACAGGCGCACCGCAGAAGATAATTAAAGCGGGTAAACGCCAGCAGCGCGATGGAATCGAAGTACCTCCCTCCGGCCGCGGCCTTCAGCTCGCGTCCGCGCTCGATGATGCGATGCCGCTCCAGGTCGGCGAGAGTCCGGCAGCGTTGCATGTCTGCGATCAATTGCTCGAGTGGCCGGAGCCATTCCGGCAGGGAGGTGGGGCACTCCCCGAGAATCGGCTCGAGCACCTCGGCTACCTCCTCCAGGTCCACCTCGCGGTCATGAAAACTGGGAGGCGCACAGACCGCGAAATACTGGATAAGAAGGAAATCGATCTTGTCGCGGTCGAACTCGGTCCTGTGTTCCTTATTTAGGTACCGGTCCACCAGGGTGTGCATCTTGTCTTCCGAGGAGGCCAGGTCGCTGGTCTGCAACAGCTGCCGGAAGTGGTGCGCCTCGATGCGCTGGTCCATTTCCGCCAACCATTGTCCGATCCGCTGGAATGCGTCCGGCTCGGACCGCTCGTTGACCTCGTTCAAAGACTCGCAGGGAGGATCGCCCAGCTGGAACTCACGGGCGATCGCGGCATAGATGGGATACAAACGGCGAATCGTCCGCCATTCTGCGGCAACACTGAGCCGTTGTTCTGGTGTTCTGGCCATGATCCTCTGCTCTCGGTGAAACGTCCGGGAACTTAGACGGTCCGGCCCAGCGCCTTCAGGGTGCGTTCGCATTCCTGGGCCATGGGATCCGCGGGCGAGCCGCTGATGAACTCGTGCATCGCCTTGGTGCTGGTGGCTGTGGTGCTGCGGACGAGCGCCACCATGGCGATGCGGCGGATAATCATGTCCAAGCTCGAGTCCGACAGAATGTTGCTCAACAGATGCTCAGCGCGCCGGCCCGGAATGACGGCCAGGGCCTGCACCGCCGCGATCAGGAGCCTGGTCTTGCCATGAGCGTCGCGGAAGATGAAGCTTTCCAGCGCCGGCAGAACGGCCGGGTCCTTCAGGAAGAGCATGTCGCCTAACACCTCTTCCAGAACGTGGGGATGCAGGTAGGGGAGCGCTTCCGCGAAGATCAGACTGCGGGCGTGCGAACGGCTCTCCATGATGGCCACGGCGGCCGCCTTCTGCACCCGCTCATCGGGATGCCGCAATATCGGCGTCAACTGCGCGAGCAATTCGGGATCCTTCAGGTCGGCCAGCAACTTGCAGGCGTTGCGCACGACGTACCAGCGGTCGTGCGCCAGGCGCTGTCGAGCCAAGTCGAGCGCCAGGGGACCGATTTTGCTGATCAATCGGATGAGAGTGAGGCGGTTCGAAGTCACCTGCTCATCGTCCAACTGCTGGAAGACCTTGCCGATGGCTGCTGGTCCCGCCCAGCCCAGCAGCCTTGCCGCCGTGCGCGCTCCGGCGGCGTCATCGCGCTTGCGCACGGAGATCTCGATCATGCGCTCGATCGCCGTGCGCGTCAGCAGCGTGGAGAGTGCAGCGCCGCAGCAGGCCTGGTGCTTCTCCGGACCCTTGGCTACCAGCTTTTCCAATGCCGAGCCCACGGTCTGGATCAAGGCAAAGTCCTCGTAGATGGCCGAGTTCCTGGCCAACGCCACGGTGCAGTTCACAATCTGCTGGTGCTGGAACCCCGGCTCGGACGAGGGCAGCGCGTGCGCCAGCAGCTCCGCCGACTTGTGCCAGAAGTCGGTGCGCACGCTGGCTACTACTCCGAACAGTTCCGGAATACGACCAATCTCCTCAGGCAAGGCCTCGCTCTCCGGCGCCAGCAACCGCATATAGTGGTTGGCGAGCTGGGTGGCGTTCTCCTTGTCGACACCCTTGATGAGATCGCGCAAAAGATCGAGCAACCGGCGAAACTTGTGTCGGTTGAAGTGTTTCAGCGAGAGCAGCGTTTCAATCTTTTGCTTCTGCGGCACGACCACCCACTCGAGCTCTTCCTGGATGCGGCCGGTGGTGGCCGCGGGCATGTTCAGATCCTTGAAATATTGCGCCAGCTTGGTGGCCAGGCGCTGAGCGGTCTGCGTGGTTTGCAAGCTGCGCAGCAGGACGCGTATAACCTCCTCCTCGACGATGTATGCCTCCGGACCACTGGGCGCAGTGGCCAGGTGTCGCGCCGCCCACTGCACCGCGGAGTCCTCGACGATCTCGGCAGCCATCTGGTCCGGGGGCATGGCGCGCAACTGCTCGCGCCGCTCCGGCGGGAAGGCGGAGAGCACGAATTCGGGCCGCATGTCCTTGATCACGCGCGCCAGCTCCACGTAGGAGCGCTGCGGGGCGTTCTCGGGATCGATGAGCGAGGACTGCAGGTAGCCTTCGACCATGCTGGTGATCTGTGCGGGCCCGCCTACACCCGGCTGCGGAGCCACGGCCAACCCCGCGCCCACAGGGCCGCCTCTGCCAGGACCGCCACCGACCGGGCCTGGGCCTCGCAGGGCTTTTCCCCCTCCTCCCGGGCCAAATCCGCCGTCGTCAAGCCCGCCAACCAAGCCTTCCACTCCTAATCCAGCTTCGACACCGCCCGGATCGCCCGCTCCGGTTCCCTCGCCGGTGCCCGCGCCCCCCACGCCAGCCGACTGCAAGATGTTCTCGAAGTCCTGGATTCCGGTGGTACCCGAAGGCCGGATCTCGGAAAACGCTTTGGCCATCAGGTAGGATTCTGAGTCCATGTCGAGCACGGTGTCGCCGCTCTCGGTGCGCGCCTGGCTCTTGCTGGCGGGGAAGACGCGCATCAACTCCAGCGGCTGCTCCTCCAAGTACTTGACCAGACCACCGGCCGCTTCAATTGCCTTCACCGGGCACACCAGCGCTCCCATGCCGCGCTTGTAGCTGGCCAGAGTCATGCCCGCCTGGAAGGTGATGGCGCCGATGCCGCGCTTGAGGAACTCGTTCTCCAAGTGTGTCAGCGAGCGGTCGATGGTGAGGATGTTGTTCAGCATGACGCGCTGGTCTACGAAGCCGACGGTGAATTCACCGGTTTCCTTCACCAGCACATTGAGGAAGTCGAAGCTCCGCTGAAAGGACATGCTTGCGGCCGGGTGGCCGGCCGAGAACATGGTTGCATTCTTGAACAGCATCTGCAGGGAGAGAGCGAAGCGGATGCCCTGGCTCTTCAGTTGGTTACGGTCTAACATCTGGCGCCTTGGAGCCGCAGAACCGCTTCCAACAATGGAACACCCCTGCATATATTTACCACTTTGAGAAGGGGAAAAATAGCGCAAAACATCGAATCGCCCTTTTGTGGGCCGACCCGAAGCGCTACCCACGGCTGGGCCTATAAGCCTTGATTCATAAGAACAAAGCCGGCCACCAGGAGCTGCTTTTTGCTCGCGGCGTATAATCAAGCGTTGCACTCGGTGAGGTCATGAACCCGTATGGCGACTGAAGGCAAGAACGGCAACGTAGCGACAGCGGAAGGCGTGGCGCAGCCGCGCGTGGAGTGGATCCGCAAGCGGCGGGAGGAAGCGGCGCGTACGGGCGACGGCAACCTGTCGCAAATGCACCTGGGGCGGCGCGGCGTCACCACCGAGGAGATGGAATACGTGGCGCAGCGGGAGAAGCTGCCGGCGGAGCTGATCCGCGACGAAGTAGCGCGCGGGCGGATGATCATCCCCGCGAACGTAAACCATCCGGCGCTGGAACCCATGGCCATCGGCGTGGCCTCGCTGTGCAAGATCAATGCCAATATCGGGAACTCGGCGGTCAGCTCGAACATCGAGGAAGAGCTGAAGAAGCTGCATACCGCCGTGCACTTCGGCGCGGACACGGTGATGGACCTTTCAACCGGAGGCGACATCCACCGCATCCGTGAGGCCATCCTGCGGCACTCGCCCGTTCCCATCGGGACCGTGCCCATCTACGAGGCGGTGCAGCGGGTGAAGCGGGTGGAGGACCTGACGGCCGAGCTGATGCTGGAAGTGATCGAGGAGCAGGCGGAGCAGGGCGTGGACTACATGACCATCCACGCCGGAGTGCTGATCCAGTACCTGCCGCTGGTGGCGAAGCGCATCACCGGGATCGTGAGCCGCGGCGGAGCCATCCTGGGACAGTGGATGGCGCACCACCACAAACAGAACTTCCTCTACGAGTGCTTCGACGACATCACCAAGATCCTCAAGAAGCATGACGTCTCGTACTCGCTGGGCGACGGGCTGCGGCCGGGCTGCGTGGCCGACGCCTCCGACGAAGCCCAGTTCGCCGAGTTGCGCACGCTGGGCGAGCTGACGAAGAAAGCCTGGGAGCACGATGTGCAGGTGATGATCGAGGGCCCGGGACACATCCCGTTGGACAAGATCCAGGAGCAGGTGGAGCTGGAAAAACAGTGGTGCTACGAGGCTCCGTTCTACACGCTGGGGCCGCTGGTGACCGACATCGCACCGGGCTACGACCACATCACCTCGGCCATCGGAGCGGCGATGATCGGGTGGCACGGGGCGGCGATGCTGTGTTACGTCACCCCCAAGGAGCACCTGGGACTGCCCAACGAGAAGGACGTGAAGGACGGCATCCTGGCGTACAAGATCGCGGCGCACGCGGCCGACATCGCGCGGCACCGTCCGGGTGCGCGCGACCGCGACGACGCCCTGAGCCATGCGCGCTACACCTTCGACTGGAACAAGCAGTTCGAGCTCTCGCTCGATCCGGAGACGGCGCGCGCCATGCACGACGAAACCCTGCCCGACGACTACTACAAGGGCGCGGCGTATTGCTCGATGTGCGGCCCGAAATTCTGCTCCATGAACTACTCGTCCAAGGTGGACGAGTACAACAAGCAGGTGCATGGGCTGGAGAAGAAGGACCACTCGCAACTGATCACCAAGCTGACGGCGAAGTAGGTCCCCGGGGCTGGCGCTTCTTCGGTCGCCCGCTCTCCCACCGAACGAGAGACGCAGCATGCTGCGTCTCTACTTCTTGGCGGCGGGTTTGGGCGAAGGGATCGGCTTGCCGTTCTCGTCCACGATATTGACGTCGAAGGGCAGGGTGGTGTGGATGAGCACGGTGCAGTCCTGTTTGCCCATGCAGCGAGCCTGGTGGATCATGCGCGCCGGAACCAGGACGAAGGCACCGGGGTGCAGGGCCGCGCCGAACGTCCCCTTCCACATGCGATAGACCTGGTCGCCGCTTACCGTGTAGATGCGCTCGTCGGAGGAGTGCCAGTGCAGGGGCGTATCCGTGCCCGCGGGCTGCCAGATGTAGAGGTCGGTGGGGGCCTTGCCGGGGTCCGCCCGCACCACCTTCATCTTGGCGGCGATGCCGGGGATGGGGATCCACTCGCCCTGGTCGGAGGTCCAGACGATCATGGCCGGCGCGGCATGAGCGGCGCCGGGCTTGCCGGCGGCGGGTTTGCCCTGGGCGGCGAAACCGATGGCGGCAAGCGCGAGAAAAACTGAAGCGGAGAGCAGCCCAAGGATTTTACGAGTCATGGGGTCCCTTTCCCTGAAGTTGAATCGCACGACGGCCAGACGTCCTGCCGGGCGTTTCTATCACCGAGCATATCGCTGCGGTCAAACCCTTCGGACCGAGCCACGCCATTTGCCGTGCAGCCAGATGAGGATGCCGACGGCGCAAACCTCGAGAGGGCCGGAGGGAAGCACGATCCCTGCGACTCCCAGTTGCTGGCTGGCGATGGCGATGGTCCAAACGACTCCGCCGGCGGCAATCACGCTCCCAAGTTGTGCCTGCAAGCGGGGAGACATAGGAGACAAAAGTTACCACAGCCGGGAGCGTCAGTGGTAGCTCTCCAGCAGGGCAGCTGCGCGATTGAGGGCCTCGGTGAGGTGGAGGAGTTCGGCAGTAGCGCGCGGGCGGTCGCCGGCGTCAATGGCCTCGTTCACGCCGGGGATGACCACGGCCGCATAGCCGGTATATTCCCCCGGAGCGTAGACGGAGTGGCGGAACCAGGGGCGGTTGGGAAGGCCGTTGGGCAGCAGCAGGGCGCGCTCGGTCTGGGAGAGCAGACGGTTGAGCTGGGCGCGGTCGGATGCGGGATCGCGCTGGGCGGCGGCGATGGCCGTGCCCGCCAGCGTAAAGCGCTCCGCTGACACCTGCGCCAGCTGGAAGGCGGGCGACTGGTCGCCGAAGGCGGTGCCGGACTTCTTCTGCGCGGCTTCCAGATACTCGCTGATCTCCTTGCCGTAGGTCTCGTAGTCATAGGGCAGGACGTCGGCCTCGGACATGCGCAGCACTTCCAGGCCATAGACGCGGGAAATCTCCTGGGAGTAGAGGAAGTCGGGGTCGGCGAATTTCTTGTACCACTGGAAATTGTCGAAGACGGAGTGATAGACGCCATAGTTGCCGCTGGAGCCCATGTCGGCGGAGGGCACGCCTTGGTGCTGCAGGAAGCTGGTGTAGTCGGAGCCCGAGCCCAGGTCGCCGACGGAGACATCGGCCTTGGGACTGGCGTTGGGCGCGCGGCGGCCGCTCAGATCCATGGGACTGGCCTTGGCCGCCTCGTTCTCCTTCTCTTGCTTCCAGACGTCGTAGAGCATGCCGCCTTTGGCGCTGGGGACGGCCTTGGTGACGTCGCGAATGAATTGCTTGAGGCTGGGGACGGAGGAGGCGCCGAAAGAAGGCCCGGCTACGGCGACATCCAGATTGAAGTAGGCGACGGCGTTGGAGAGTTCCTGCGCGTGCTCTTCAACCCACTCGGTGGAGCCGATCAGGCCCTGCTCCTCGGCGTCCCAACTGCAGATGACGATGGTGCGGCGCGGGCGCCAGCCGGAGCGCAGCAGTTCGCCCAGACCGTGGACGGCTTCCAGTTGCGAGGTGGTGCCGCTGTTGGGATCTACGGCGCCGTACACCCAGGCGTCGCGATGGTTGCCGGCGATCACCCACTGCTCCGGCAGTTCCCTGCCCTTGATCTTGCCGATGACGTTCCAGATGGTGCGGTAGGCGTAGTCCTGCTTGAGGCGCATGCGGACGCGCACCGGGCCGGGCCCGATGTGATAGGTGAAGGGCAGCGCGCCCTGCCAGTCGCGCGGCGACTGCGGCCCGCCCAGGTTCTCGAGCAGTGAGCGGGCGTCGCCGTAGGAGAGCGGCGTGGTCGGCACCTTGGAGAGACTCTCGGCCTTCTCCGGCGGAACGCGCTGGCTGTCAGGAAGCGACGGCACCGAGGCCACGCCCGGAGTGGTAGGGTCGCCGGGATACTTGAACATATAAAGGATGGAGCCGCGCTGCACGCCGGAGTCGGGGCGCCAGGGGCCCTGCGGGTATTTGTCGCCCTTGAAGTAGCCGTCGTCGATGGGATCGGAGTAGATGATGACTCCGGCGGCGCCGTGCTGCTGCGCCACGTAGCTCTTCACTCCGCGGAAGTTCGAGCCGTAGCGGACGATGACGATCTTGCCCTTCACGTCCACTTTCAGCTCTTCCAGCTTCTTGAAGTCCTCGGGACGTCCGAAGTTAGCGTAGACCAAGTCGGCCTCGGCCTCACCCGAGGGCGAGAAGCCGTTGTAGGCGGTGACCACGCGCGGGTCGTCCTGGTAGGGATCACCTTCGACGTGCTCGGGCGTGGGCAGGTGGGTGCGCAGCATCTTGGGATAGAGGACGTCCACGGAGATCTCGGCGGGATAGTTGAACCACACCTTGTACTCGACGATCTCGGTCTCCAGGCCGGCTTCCCGGTACTTTTTAGCGACATACTCGGCGGTCTTGCGATCTTCAGGGGAGCCCGCGATGTGAGGCTCGGCGGTGAGGATGCGCAGGTGCTCCTCGGCGAGCTTGGGGTCGGGGACGGCGAGGAACTGTCTTTCGAGCGCGGCTTCGGCGGCGGGGTCGAAGAAACCGGGGATAGAGGGCGCGGCCGCCTGCGCCGGCGGCGGCATCGCGGTCTGCGCGCACAGAGTCAGGACCGATGCCGCTACCAACCACGCCAACACCGCTCTTCGTTTCATCGCTGCTCCTCTATTCCGCAACATAACCCGGGCAAGCGGGTGCGAGGCAGCGCCTGAACCGGGAAGGCAGAACAATTTACACTATTCAAGGACTTCTGGCACAGTTTGCGCCGCTGATCCCTTCCCATTGAATCCCGAAAGCCCAGCACCCATCCGCGCGCCGGAACCGAACGAAGGTGTGAGCGACTCCTCTGCCGCAAACGACGCCAAGGGGGCGCTGCAGGGCGTGTGCGCCGAAGAGACCATCGCGGCGCAGGTGGCCCCGGCGGCGGTGGAAATGCCACGCGTCCTGCGCGCGCTGCGTCACCACGACTTCCGCTACTTCTGGGCGGGCAACATGCTCTCCAACATTGGGACGTGGATGCAGAACGTGGCCCAGGGTTGGCTGGTGCTGGAGCTTTCGAACTCCGCTTTCTGGCTGGGCGTGGTGGGCTTCGCGGCCTCGGCGCCCATGCTGGTGTTCACGCTGCTGGGCGGGGTGATCGCCGATCGCGTGGACCGGCGGCAGCTGATGGTGCGCACCCAGGCGGCCATGATGCTGTTCGCCTTCGCCCTGGCCGGACTGACCTGGGCCAAGGTCATCAACGTGCCGGAGATCGTGCTGCTGGCCTTCGCGACGGGCATGGCCATGTCGCTGAACGTGCCCAGCTACCAGGCGCTGGTGCCGCAGCTGGTCCCCAAAGAGGACCTGAACAACGCCATCGCGCTGAACTCGGCGCAGTTCAACTTCTCGCGCATCGTGGGGCCCACGCTGGGCGGATTCGCCATGGCCGGGCTGGGCGTGGCGGGAAACTTTTTCCTGAACGGGGTGAGCTTCCTGGCGGTGATCTTCGCGCTGCGGAAGATCCACTATCCGCCGCCGGAGCCGGATGACGGCTCGGCCACGATGTGGCAGAAGCTGGCCGACGGATTCCGCTACGTGTATGAGCGGCAGGAGATGATGACCCTGATCACGCTGGTGGGGCTGGCCTCGACCTTCGGCATCCCCTACCTGATGTTCATCCCGCTGTTCGCGCGCGACATCCTGCACGTACGCGAGACCGGGCTGGGATTGCTGATGGCCTTCTCCGGGCTAGGCGCATTCCTGGGCGCCGGAACCATCGCGTACCTTGGCCGGGTGAAGCGGCGCGGAAGATTCGTGGTGAGCGCAGGGGTGGTGTTCTTCGTGGCCATCATCGCGTTCTGCTTCTCGCGCTCGTTCGCGCTCTCCTCGGCGCTGCTGATGGTGATCGGGTACTCCATGGTGCTGATGGTGGCCACCGTCAACGCGCTCTTGCAACACCTTTCGAGCGATGAGATGCGCGGGCGGGTGATGAGCATGTACGCTACCGCGTTCCTGGGATTCGCGCCCGTGGGCAGCCTGATCGCCGGGTCGCTGGCAGGCGCGGTCACCGCGCCCCACGCCATCGCTGGGATGTGCGCGCTGGCGCTGGTGACCAGCCTGTTCCTGTATTTCACCAGGCCGGAGTTGAGGAGGCTGGATTGAATTGACAATCGACAATTGCAAATTTCAGATTACAGATTGCAGATTGACTTGGGCGATTCCAGCTTCAGGAAGCTTTTGAACCAATCGGGCGCTTGGAGCCGGGCCACCAACTCAGCCGCGGGAGAATGCGGGTCTTGATCACCGAGAGCACTAGCATGGCCAGGGTGATGGTGGCCAGGCCGAGGGAGGCGCCGCGGATGCTCTGCGTGTGTTGGGGGAGGATGGAAACGCGGCCGTAGACCAACTCAATGTGTACCCAGTAGACCAGCAATGAGGTTTGGCCGAGTTGGATGACCGGGCTGAAGCCCTTGGTCGCCAACCCCCAGCGGCACCAGGCGTAGCTTCCCCACAGGATCCCCAGCAAGAGTCCGACGCGCATCAGGAAGAAGTTGGGACTGGTGAGCCAGAAGTTGTGGACGGCGTAAAGCTGGATGGGCTGGGCTTCGAGCCAGCGGGCGGACTGAAAGAGCGCCGCGCCGCCCACGCCGAGGAGCGCCAGCGCGGCGCCTTCATGCCGGCGCGCCCAATCGCTGAACAGCGCCAGGCCCATGGCCAACCCGGCAAAGGCAAACCCGACCCAGGGGAAGATGGGAAAGAGGCCTGGATGGGGCTGGTCGAAGACGTCAACGCCGTTGATGTACGACTCGAGCGGCCAGGGGAGGAAGCGCAGGCGCCAGGTGGTCCAGAGCGGCGGAGTGAGCAGGGCGATGGCGAGTGCGACCGTGATGGCGGCGGCGAGGGTGAGCCAGCGGGCGCGGGCAGCGCTCGATCCCTTCCCTCCAGCGGCCAGGCGCGCGACCGCGCCCATCAGGATCATGGCCAGCCCCAGAATGTTGAGGATGTCCACGCGGAACAGATTGCTCCACGGCGCCCAGGGGAAAGCGATCAGATACTCCTGCAGGCGGAAGGCCATGCCCAGGCCCCAGATCTCGAGGCCGCGGCTCATGGTGGCGCGGGCGATGTCGTTGGCGGCGACGCCCTTCTGGCGCAGGCGGTCCACCACCAGCGCCGAAGAAATGCCGGCAAGAAACAGGAAGAGCGGCCCGGGAAAGGTCCCGAGACCCTGGGAATACATGAAGAATTGGGTCTTGCGGGCCTCGGGGGTGAGCCAGGCGTCATAGGCGTGCGTCTGGAACATGAGCAGGCACGCCAGGCCGCGCATCCAGTCAATGTAGGCGAGGCGGGAGGGAGCGGAGGCAGTCATGGCAGCGCCGGAGGAGCCGACGATTGCACATTGTAGATTGAAGATTTCAGATTGGCCCGAAAATCAGGCTCGGTCCCTGCCGCCTCAAGGCGCGCCGGGAGGCGACGACTTGGAGCGAGGCGAGGGCGGATGCTTCCGGCGGGCGTCGGTCTCGTTTTTGTCCTCCCCGTAACCGACGCGGATGACCGCGGGCGCCTTGCCGGCCCTGGGAAGCACCACGAACAGATTGGTGTACTCGTTGGAATGGATCCTGACCTCCCGGCGGTAGCCCAGCGCCTGCAGCAGCCCGGGGAGAGTGTCAGCGTGGCCGACGATCAGAACCACGTCATTGGGGTTCTCCTTCCTCAGCCGCCTGATCGCGGCCTCCGGGTCGCGCTGGTCGAGGTTCTTGATCGGCAGCCGCAGTTCTTTGGCGAGGGGCTGGGCGGTGGCGCGGGTGCGGACGGTGTCGCTGGCGTAGATGACGGTGATGCCAGAATCTTTGAGCATCTCGGCCAGCAGGCGGGCGCGCTCCTGCCCCGCCTTGGAGAGTGGGACGTCCTTGCCGTTCATGTCGTCGCCGATCTTTTCCGCGTGGCGGACCAGGATGATGGCCTGCTGAGCGGCGCATAAGGGGAGAATCGCCAGGGCGAACAACGCCAGGCAGAGGGAAACCATTCGGGTGCGCATACGACATCTCACTTTCGTTTCAGAACCGTCCTCACCGCCTGGACGATGTGAGGCGCGGTGAGGCCGTATTTTTCCATTAACTGGTCGGGCGTGCCGGACTCGGCATAGGTGTTCTGGATGCCGACAAACTCAATGGGCACGGGGCAGGAGCGTGCAGCGGCGGCGGCGACGCGCGAGCCGAGGCCGCCGTCGAGCAAGTGCTCCTCGGCGGTGACCAGGGCGCCGCACTCGCGCGCGGCTTGGGCGACGGCTCCTTTATCCAGCGGCTTCAGGGTGTGCATGTCGACGACGCGGGCGGCGATGCCCTCTTCCTCGAGCTGGGCCTGGGCCTGGAGGGCGTAGCCGACCTCGAAGCCGCAGGCGACGATGGCCACGTCGCGCCCGGAGCCGTGGACCTTGGCTTTGCCGATCTCAAACGTGTCGTTGGGCCCGTAGAGGATGGGCGCCTTGGCGCGGCCGGTGCGCATGTAGCAGGGCCCCACGTGCTCGGCCATGCGGTGGACGAGGGCACGGGCGGCGAATTCGTCGGCGGGATGGATGACGACGAAGCCGGGGAGGGCGCACATGAGCGCCAGGTCCTCGACCGACTGCTGGCTGGGGCCGTCCTCGCCGATGGAGATGCCGCCGTGCGAGCCACAGAACTTGGCGTTCACCCCGGGATAGGCGACGGACATGCGCAACTGGTCGTATCCCTTGTCGCAAAGGAAGACGGCGAAGGAGGAGGCGAAGGGGATCTTGCCGGAGAGCGCCAGGCCGCCGGCGATGCCCACCATGTTGGCCTCGGCGATGCCCACGGTGAAGAAGCGGTCGGGAAACTCCTTGCCGAAGGTGGCGCTGAAGGTGGACTTGGCCAGGTCGGCGTCGAGAGCAATGATGTTGGGGTTGGAGCGGCCGAGCTCGGCCAGGGCTTCGCCGTAGGCCTCGCGCGTGGCCTTGCCCATCTTGAGCTCGAGTTTGGTGGTGGCGGCTTTCATTGGTTTTCAGTCGTCCCTAACGGAACTGGATCCATCACGCCTCAGTGACCCCGGCACTGACGTGCCGGGCTACTCTCATGCCGTCCCTGCGGGACGGGACTGATCATACTGCTTGAGCCTCCAGTTCCTTGACCGCAGCCTCGACCTCTTCCGGCTTGGGGGCGACGCCGTGCCACTTGATGTTGTTCTCCATGAAGGACACGCCCTTGCCCTTCACCGTGTTGGCGAGGATGACCGTGGGCTTCTCGGTGGAGTTGGCGCGGGCCTCCTGGAGCGCGGGGATCACCTGCTCGAAGTCGTGGCCGTCGATCTCGCGGACGTTCCAGCCGAAGGCCGCCCACTTGTCCTTGAGCGGGGAGAGGTCGAGGATCTTGTTGGTCCAGTCGTCGAGCTGCTGCTTGTTGTTGTCCACGATGACGGTGAGGTTGGAGAGCTTGTGGAAGGGAGCGAACATGGCGGCCTCCCAGTTCTGGCCCTCCTGGAGTTCGCCGTCGCCGACCAGGACGAAGATGTGGGAGTCGCGGGAATCGAGGCGCGCGCCGAGCGCCATGCCGATGCCGATGGAGATGCCCTGGCCGAGCGAACCGGTGGAGGCTTCGAGGATGGGCAGCATGCGCTTGTCCGGGTGTCCCTGGAGCGGGGAGCCCAGCTTGCGCAGCGTGGGCAGCAGCGCGGGATCGAGGTAGCCGGCGGCGGCGTAGACGGCGTAGAGCGCCGGGCAGCCGTGTCCCTTGCTGAGGACGAAGCGGTCGCGGTCGGCCCAGGTGGGATCCTTGGGGTCGTGGCGCAGGACGCGGAAGTAGAGCGCGGTCAGCAGCTCGACCTCGGAGAGCGAGCCGCCGGGATGTCCGCTGCCGGCGGCGCCGATCATCTTGACGATGTCGATGCGCAGGCCGCGAGCGATGCGCTTCAGCTCGGTGATGCTGGGCTGGGAGGAAACCGCCGGCGCGGTCATGGGCGGACGTGGTCTCCTGCGACGGCGCGCCGTGGAGCTTGCACCGAAGCGGCTGCGGGCTTTTCGGAAGCGGGAGGATGTCCGCGCTCGGCTTGGGCAACGGGTTCGGCTTCCGCCGCCGCCGCTTCCTTCGCCTTGCGCACGTATCGCTTCCCCGTGGAAGTGAGGAAGCGCGCCAGGCGGGCGGCCACGTTCTTCAGCAGGATGCGGTCGAGGGGACCGAAGGCGTCCGGGCGGTCGCTCTCCACGTCAATCACTCCCAGGATGCGTCCAACGATCTTGATTGGAACGACGATTTCCGATTTGGTCTCCAGGAAGCACATGCTGTAGGTGGGGTCGGCGGAGACGTCGGGGATGACCTTCAGGAAGCCGCTCTCGCCCACGGTGCCCACGTTGCCTTTGCCCAGGGCGAAGCTGTGACAGGGCGGCACCGGGCCGCGGAAGGCCTGGCGCATGGCGCGGTCGCCGGCGACCAGATAGATGCCCACCCAGAAATAGTGGCGCTGGCGGTAGAGGATCTCCACCGCCTGGTCCAGCGGGGAGCCATCCTTCACCGGACCGGCCTTTGCGGCTAGCACCAGGTCGAGGGCGGCTAGCACTTCGCGGGGAGAGCGAATGCGTTTCACGCTCAGGCCTCAGGAGGATTTTCTGGGAACGGCTTTAGTGTAACCGGGGCGGAAAGGGCGGTCAACGCAGGGGCTGAGGAAAACCCCGCGTACAACGTCACCACGGAGACACGGAGGCAAGGAGCAGGCAGGAGACCGTAAAGGCACACAGCCGAGGACGGCTGTGCCACACGGGCTGTGCCGCTTCCCACAACCGAGGGCGGCTGCCACATGGTCCGTGCCGCTTCCCCCAGCCGAAGACGGCTGTGCCACATGGGCTCCAGCCGGCTGCGCCGGAGTCGCAGATTCCTCTTGACTGAATGATGGCTCATTCAGTAGTATGTACTCAATCATAGAAGTCGGCGCGCGCCGCTGCTTTTCCCCTGGGCGCGCGGTTGGGAGCATTTCATGATCTCCACCGACTCTGCGGTTCCCTCTTCCGGCGCTGCAAAATCCTCTTCCCCGACCCGCCAGACTGATACCATTCGCAACGTGGAGCGATCGCATCAACTGAAGCCCATCCGGCGCGTCGCGGTGCTGGGCGCGGGCACCATGGGCGCGCGCATCGCCGCTCACCTGGCCAACGCCGGGGTACCCTGCTTCCTGCTGGATATGGTGCCGCCAACGAAGGCGGGCGACTCCCACCCCAACGCGCCAAAGGCGGGCGCGCCGGGGACCCCGGTGTCGCCCGCTTCCACACGCGAGGAAAGGAACAAGATTGCCGCCGCTGGTTTGGAGGCGGCGAAGAAGTCGAAGCCCGCGGCGTTCTGCGAGGCTTCCCTTTCGCGGCTTATCACCATCGGCAACTTCGACGACGACATGAAGCTGGTCGCCCAGGCCGATTGGATCATCGAAGCCGTGGCCGAGAACCTCGAGATCAAGCGCGCGCTGCTCAAGAAGGTGGAAGCGGCGCGGCGGCCGGGGACCATCGTCACCACCAACACCAGCGGGCTGCCGGTATCCAAGATCGCCGAGGGATTCTCCGACGACTTTCGGCGGCACTGGTTCGGCACGCACTTCTTCAATCCGCCGCGCTACATGCGGCTGCTGGAGATCATCCCCACTGGGGAGAGCGACGCGGGCGCCATGGCCGCGGTCGAGCACTTCTCGGACGTGCTGCTGGGCAAGGGCATCGTGGTGGCGCGCGACACGCCCAACTTCATCGCCAACCGCATTGGGACGTTCTCCGTGCTGAACGTGATGCGGCTGATGCAGGAGCTGGACCTCTCGATCGAAGAAGTGGACGCGCTCACCGGCACGGCGGTGGGCTGGCCGCGCTCAGCCACCTTCCGGACCATGGACCTGGTAGGGCTCGACATCCTGGCCCACGTGGTCGGGAACCTGAAGGAAAACGTGCACGACGAGCGCTCGGAGCTGGCCGTCCCCGAGTTTTTCCAGAAGATGCTGGAGCGCAAGTGGCTGGGCGACAAGACCAAGGGCGGCTTCTACAAGAAGCAGAAGGGTCCCAAAGGCGACGAGCGGATGGGCCTGGACTGGAAGACGCTGGAGTACCGTCCGCAGCAGAAGGCCAAGTTTGCGGCGCTGGAGATGGCCAAGAACGTCGAAGGCACCGAGGAGCGGCTGCGCATGCTGCTCTCGGGCGACGCGGAAAAAGACAAGGCCGCGAAGTTCGTGTGGTCGGCGCTGGCGGACCTGTGGACCTACTCGGCCAACCGCATCGGGGAGATCGCGGGCTCGGTGGTGGAGATCGACCGCGCCATGCGACTGGGCTTTAACTGGGAGATGGGGCCCTTCGAGTTGTGGGACGCCGCCGGAGTCGAGGCGACGGTCGCGCGCATGAAGATGGAAGGCCGCCCGCTGGCGGCCAACGCCGAAAAACTGCTGGCGAGCGGCGCCAAGGGCTGGTATCAGGACCATCCCGATGTGCCTTCCGGGCGCTCGTACTTCGACCTGGCGTGCCCCGGCTACAAGCCGGTGGCGGCGCCCGAGGGCGTGTGGTCGGTCACGGTCGCGAAAAAGAGCGGCGCGAAGGTTGTGAAAAAGAATGCCGGGGCGTCGCTGGTGGACCTGGACGACGGCGTCGCGTGCCTGGAATTCCACTCGAAGATGAACTCGCTGGGCGGCGACATTGTGGAGCTGGTGACGCGCTCGCTCCAGCCGGGCGGACCGGGCGACGGCTTCGACGCTTTCGTCATCACCAACGACGCGCAGAACTTTTCCGTCGGCGCCAACCTCATGCTGCTGCTGATGACCGTCCAGGAAGAAGAGTGGGACGACGTGGACCTGGCCATCCGGCAGTTCCAGGCCATGACCCAGGCGGTGAAGTTCTCGTCCAAGCCGGTGGTGGCCGCGCCCTTCGGGATGACGCTGGGCGGGGGCACCGAGGTTTCGCTGCACGCGCCGGCGCGCCAGCCGCACGTCGAACTGTACATGGGACTGGTGGAGGTGGGCGTGGGCCTGCTGCCGGGCGGCGGCGGCTGCAAAGAGATGCTGCTGCGGGCGGTGGATAGCGCGGCGCACATCCGCCCGGATGGACGCGGCGAGGGAGTCGAGTTGATGGAGGCGATGAAGCGCGCGTTTGAGACCATCGCCATGGCCAAGGTCTCGACCTCGGCGTACGAAGCGCGCGGGCTGGGCTTCCTGAGCGAGCAGGACCGCATCACCATGAATCGGGAGCGGGTGCTGACGGACGCGAAAGCGCGGGCGCTGGAGCTGGCGCGCGCAGGATACGTCGCGCCCGTCCCGCGCGACAATATCCCCGCGCCGGGGGAGAATATCCTGGCGACCTTGAAGCTGGGCGTCCATCTGCTGCGCCAGGGAGAGTTCATCAGCGACCACGAGGTGAAGATCGGAACCAAGGTCGCCGAGGTGCTCTGCGGCGGCGCGATCACCCCAGGCACGCCGGTGAGCGAGCAGTACATCCTCGACCTGGAGCGCGAGGGCTTCAAGTCGCTGTGCGGGGAGAAGAAGACGCAGGAGCGGATCCAGTACACGCTGAAGACAGGAAAGCCGCTGCGGAATTGAAGATTGCAGAATTGGCCGAACCGAAGATTCCTCGCCCGCCCGGCGGGCTCGGAATGACAATCCTTGAGGGAAGGTGAAGCGATGAGCACGGTGCGAATGCTGAAAGTGGCGGCCAAGCTGGAGGGCGGGAAGCTGATGCCGGCCGAGCTGGTGTGTCCGGACTGCTCGGCGCCGGGAACCCAGACGGGAAGCTATGGCGGGTTCGAGGGTTCGATCGTGTGCAGCCAGTGCGGGCGGGCGATGGCGTACTTCTCGAGCGCCACGCAGATGGAGCTGGAGCTGGGCAGGCTGCTGAAGGACGCGCAGCCGATATTGCAGCGAGAGCCGTAGCACGAGGGAGTTATGAGAGAAGTAGTGATTGTAAGTTCGGTGCGGACCGCGGTGGGCAAGGCCTTCAAAGGCACACTGCGGGCGACGCGGCCGGACGACCTGGCGGCGACGGCCATCAAGGGCGCGCTGGCTCGCATGCCGCAGCTCGACACGAAAGAGATCGAGGACGTCATCCTGGGCTGCGCCATGCCCGAGGCCGAGCAGGGGATGAACGTGGCGCGCATCGCTTCCCTGCGCGCCGGACTGCCGGTCGAAGCCTCGGCCATGACCATCAACCGCTTCTGCTCTTCGGGCTTGCAGGCGATCGCGCTGGCGGCGGAGAGGATCATGGCGGGAGGCGCGGAGGTCATCGTTGCCGGGGGCACGGAGTCCATGAGCATGATCCCCATGGGCGGGAACAAGGTTTCGGCCAATCCCTGGCTGATCGAACATTATCCCGATTCGTATCTCTCGATGGGGCTGACCGCCGAGCGCCTGGCGGTGAAGTACGGCATCACGCGCGAGATGGCGGACGAGTTTTCGCTCCAGAGCCACAAGAAGGCTTTGGCGGCGATAGCCGCCGGACGCTTTGACGATGAGGTTGTGCCGGTTCCGGTCAGCTTCACCACGCCCAACGGGGCGAAGCCCAAGCGCATCGAGATCACCTTCAAGGTGGATGAAGGGCCGCGCGCGGACACTTCACTCGAAGCGCTGGGAGCGCTGAGGGCGGCCTTCCATGCGCACGGCACCGTCACGGCCGGCAATTCCTCGCAGATGTCCGATGGCGCAGCGGTAGCGATTGTGATGTCGGCTTCCCGGGCCAAGGAACTGGGCATCACGCCGCTGGCGCGCTATGTCTCCTTTGCTACCGCCGGATACAAGCCGGAAGAGATGGGTGTAGGGCCGGTGTACGCCATTCCCAAGGCGCTGAAGCTGGCGGGGCTGAAGCTGGCGGATATGGACGTCATCGAGCTGAACGAAGCCTTCGCGGCGCAGGCGCTCTCGGTGATCAAAGCCGGCGGGCTTGACCCCGCGCGGGTGAATCCGAACGGCGGCGCGGTGGCGCTGGGGCATCCGCTGGGCTGCACGGGGGCGAAGCTGACGGCAACCATCATCCGCGAACTGAAGCGGCGCAAGGGGCGCTACGGGCTGGTGACCATGTGCGTGGGCGGAGGCATGGGCGCGGCAGGGATCTTTGAGAATCTGAATTAAAGGGGAGTTCTATGGCGACGGCGACGGCAGCACCCAAGACGAAGATCACGGGCGGCAGCTTCCTGATCGAGGAGCGCGGGCTCGACGAGGTGTTCACTCCCGAAGACTTCAGTGAGGAACACCGGCAGATCGCGCAGACGGCGGAGGAGTTTGCCGTGAACGAGATCCTGCCCAACGCGGAAAAGATCGAGCACAAGGACTGGGCGGTGACGCGCGCGCTGATGAAGAAGGCGAGCGAGCTGGGCCTGGCTAACGTGGACGTGCCCGAGCAGTACGGCGGCGCGGACATGGACAAGGTGTCGTCGTGCATCATCGCCGACCGCATGGCCAAGAATGGCAGCTTCATGGTGAGCTTTGGCGCGCACGTGGGCATCGGCACGCTGCCCATCGTGTACTTCGGCACCGCGGAACAGAAGAAACAGTACCTGCCCAAGCTGGCGTCGTCGGAGATGATCGGAGCGTATGCGCTTTCGGAATCGTCCTCGGGGTCGGACGCCTTGAACTGCCGCGCCCGCGCCGAGCTTTCCAAAGACGGCAAGCACTACATCCTGAACGGCGAGAAGATGTGGATCACCAACGGCGGTTTTGCCGACCTCTTCATCGTCTTCGCCAAAGTGGACGGCGAGAAGTTTTCGGCGTTCATCGTGGAGCGCACCTTCCCCGGCTTCTCCGCGGGCGCGGAGGAGAAGAAGATGGGCATCCGCGGCTCTTCGACTACGCCCATCATCCTCAACGACTGCAAGGTGCCGGTGGAGAACCTGCTGGGCGAGATCGGCAAGGGACACGTCATCGCCTTCAACACGCTTAACATCGGGCGCTTCAAGCTGGGCGCGGGCTGCGTGGGCGGGGCCCGCACCGCCATCCAGAACGCGATCGGCTACGCCAAGCAGCGCAAGGCGTTCGGCAAGAGCATCGCCGAGTTCGGGCTGATCCAGGAGAAGATCGCGGAGATGGCGGTGGGAATCTACGCTGGCGAGTCCATGGTGTATCGCACGGTGGGGCTGATGGATGCGGCTCTTTCCTCCATCGACAAGAACAGCCCGGAGGCGCCGCGCGAGCTGCGCAAGGGCATCGAGGAGTTCGCGGTCGAGTGCTCGATCCTGAAAGTCTGGGGCTCGGAGATGCTGAGCCGCGCGGTGGACGAGGTGGTGCAGATCTACGGCGGGTACGGCTTCGTGGAGGAGTACCCGGCGGAGCGGGCGTATCGCGACTCGCGCGTGAACCGCATCTTCGAGGGCACGAACGAGATCAACCGCATGATCATCACCGGCTGGCTGCTGAAGCGGGCCATGTCGGGACAACTGGCGCTCATGCCCGCCATCCAGAAGATCATGGACGAGGTGTTGGCGGGGCCGGGCGCGTCGGAGGCGCTCGAAGGAGCGCTGGCGGCGGAGCGGGCGCTGGTGACCAGCGCGAAGAAGATCGCGCTGTTCGCCTCGGGCTCGGCGTCGCAAAAGTACATGATGGGGCTGGCCGACCAGCAGGAGATCATGGCCGCGCTGGCCGACATCGTCACCGAGACCTATGCGATGGATTCGTGCGTGCTGCGCGCGCGCAAGCTCGTCGCGAACCAGGGCGAGGCTGCGGCTGCGCTGGCGGTGCAGATGACGCAGGTGTACGCGGCGGGAGCGATGGAACGGATCGAGTCAGCGGCGAAGAAGGTCATCGTGGCGGTGGCCGAGGGCGACATGCTGCGCACGCAGCTCGCCATCCTGCGCCGCCTGGGCAAGCATGAGCCGGTGAATGCCATCGTGCTCAGGCAGCAGATCGCGAAGCGGGTGCTGGAGGCGGGAAAGTACGTTGTGTAGTTCCTACCGCGGATGGACGCGGATTGAGAAAGGTCAAGACCTTAATCCGCGTTTATCCGCGAGAATCCGCGGTTAGTTTTTGGTTTCCGCCTCGCGCGCCTTCCGCAGTTCTTCCATCACAGTGCTGATTAGTTCCTTGGCGTCGGTGAGGGACTTCATGATCAGCTCGACGTCCATGACCGGGCGGCCGGGATAGCGCTGGCTCTGGCAGTAGACGCCGTGCTGGCCGGCGAGCGTGAGGGCGTCGGTGAGCAGGTCGAGGGTCACGGCCAGGCGCCCGCGCGGCACGCCCATCATGAACTCGTACTTCTCCAGCTCTTCCTTCTTGTCTTCAAAAACCGACATCGGGCCTCACTCTTTGGCTGGCGGCTTCCAGCGCAGCACGGGCTTGCGGGCGGCCTGGACTTCGTCGAGGCGGGAGAGGCGGGTGGAGTGCGGGGCCTCGAGGATCACCTGCGGATCTTTCTCCGCCTCTTCTGCGATGGCGAGCATGGCTTCGACGAACAGGTCGAGCTCTTCCTTCGATTCGCTCTCCGTGGGCTCGATCATCAGCGCGCCGTGAACGATGAGCGGGAAGGACACGGTGTAGGGGTGGAAGCCATAATCAATGAGCCGCTTGGCGATGTCGCCAGTCTTGACGCCGAACTTGGCCTGCAGCTTGTCGCTGAAGACGACCTCATGCATGGTGGGCGTCGCGTACGGGAGGTCGTAGGCGCCGCTCAGCTTGGCGCGGATGTAGTTGGCGTTGAGGACGGCGTCTTCGGTGGTCTGGCGCAGGCCGTCGGGGCCGTTGGCCAGGATGTAGGCGAGGGCGCGCACGTGCATGCCGAAGTTGCCGTAGAACATGCGCACGCGGCCGATGGCCTGGGGGCGGTCGTAGTCGAAGCCCAGCGCGCCATCGGGTTTGGTGACGATGACCGGTACGGGCAGGAAGGGCTCGAGCGATTTTTTGCAGGCCACGGGGCCGGAGCCGGGGCCGCCGCCGCCGTGGGGCGTGGAGAAGGTCTTGTGCAGGTTGAGGTGCATGACGTCCACGTCGAAGTCGCCGGGGCGGGCCTTGCCCACCAGGGCGTTCATGTTGGCGCCGTCCATGTAGAGCAGGCCGCCCTTAGCGTGCAGCAGCTTGGCGATCTTGTGGATCTCCTGCTCGAAGACGCCCAGGGTGTTGGGATTGGTGAGCATGAGGCCGGCAACGTCTTCGTTCATCTGCGCGGCGAGCGAAGGGACGTCCACCATGCCGGCGGCGTTCGATTTTAGGTTCTCGACCGCGTATCCGCAGATGGCGGCGGTGGCGGGGTTGGTGCCGTGGGCGGAGTCGGGGATCAGGATCTTCTTGCGCGGGTTCCCTTTCGATTCCAGATAGGCGCGGATGAGCAGGATGCCGGTCATCTCGCCGTGGGCGCCGGCGGCGGGCTGCAGCGTGATGGCGTCCATGCCGGTGATCTCCAGCAGGCACTCGGAGAGCGTCTTCAGGATGCGTAGCGCGCCCTGCGAGGCGCGCTCGGGCTGGTAGGGATGGGCGTTGGCTAGTCCGTCGAGGCGGGCGGCGACCTCGTTCACGCGCGCGTTGTACTTCATGGTGCAAGAGCCCAGCGGGTACATGCCCGTGTCCACGCCGTAGTTCCAGGTGGAGAGGCGGGTGAAGTGGCGGATGATCTCGATCTCCGAGACCTCGGGCATGTGGCCGAGGTCGGAACGCGCGGCCGTGCCCAGGGTTTTGGCGGCGTCCACTTCGGGGACGTCGAGGGGCGGCAGCTTCCACGCTGCCTTGCCGGGCGAGGACTTCTCGAAAATAAGACCTTCGTCGCGGTTGACGTGGCGGGAGGCTGCCTTGCTGACGCTCATTTCGACACCGCCTGAACCGCGGCATCAATCGCCGCTTTCGTACTCAGCTCGGTACAGCACCACAGAGCGGCGTTGCTCAGCTCCGGGTAAAACTTCTTCAGCGGGAAGCCGCCGATGATCTTTTGCTCCAGCAGCCGCTGGTTAATGGTGTAGGGGTCTTCCGCGGTCTGGACCACGAACTCATTGAAGCGCGGCGCACCGGCGAAGAGCACTTTCGCTTTCTTCGCGAACTCGCCAGAAGCATAGGCGGCCTTGGCCAGATTGTGGCGCGCCAGCTCCTTCAGCCCTTCGCGCCCATAGACGGTCATATAGATGGTGGCCATGAGGGCGACCAGGCCCTGGTTGGTGCAGATGTTCGAGGTCGCCTTCTCGCGGCGGATGTGCTGCTCGCGGGTAGAGAGGGTGAGGCAGAAGCCGCGCTTGCCGTGGCGGTCGCGGGTCTCGCCCACCAGGCGCCCGGGCATCTGGCGCACGAACTTGTCGCGGGTGGCGAGCACGCCCACGTAAGGCCCGCCAAAGCCCAGCGGGACGCCGAAGGACTGCGCCTCCATGATGACGATATCGGCTTCGACCGGTGGCTTCACCGCGCCCAGCGAGAGCGCCTCAGAAATCGAGACGACGAGCAGCGCGCCCTTGCGGTGGGCCAGCTCGGCGACGGCGGCGACGTCTTCGATGGTTCCGAAGAAGTTTGGCGACTGGATAACCACGCAGGCGGTTTGGTCGGTGACGGCTTTCTCCATCGCCGCCAGGTCCACGCGCCCGTTCTCGGTGAAGCCGGCGGTGGCGACGGGCAAGCCCTGATGCTTGGCGTAGGTGGCCAGCACCTCGCGGTGCTCGGGATGGACGCTGCGGGCGACGACAGCGGCGGAGCGTCCGGTGATGCGCGCGGCCATCATCACGGATTCAGGGACGGCGGTGGAGCCGTCGTACATGGAGGCGTTGGCCACCTCCATGCCGGTGAGCTCGCAGATCATGGACTGGAATTCGAAGATGGCCTGGAGCGTGCCTTGGGCGATCTCCGCCTGATAGGGGGTGTAGGCGGTGAAGAACTCGCCGCGAGAGATGAGCGCATCGATGAGCACCGGGCGGTAGTGATGGTAGGCGCCGGCGCCCAGGAAGAGCGCGTAGCCGGTGGCATTCTCAGCGGCGCGTTGGCGGAAGTAGTCCACGACCTCCGACTCCGCCATCTGCCGCGGGACCTTCAGGTCGCGGCTCAGGCGGTATTCGGCCGGGATGGTGGAGAAGAGGCCATCGATGGACGCGGCGCCGATCTCGCGCAGCATCTGCTGGCGGTCCGTCGGGGACTTGGGAAGGTATCGCATGAGGTTGATGTGAGATTCGTTGAATTGTTGAACTAGTGTCCCGCCTCTTCCGCCACAAACTTCTCGTAGTCGGCGGCGGAGAGCAGCTTCGCGGCCTCGTTCGGGTCCTTGACCTTCAAGGTGATCATCCAGGCACCGTGGGGATCCTTGTTGACCTGCTCGGGAGCGGTGGCCAGCGAGTCGTTGATCGCGGTCACCGTGCCGGAGACGGGGGCGAAGAGGTCAGAGACCGCCTTCACCGACTCCACGGTTCCGAAGCTCTTGCCGGCAACGACCTCGGCGCCGAGCTTAGGCAGCTCGACGAAGACGATGTCGCCGAGCGACTCCTGGGCATGGTCGGTGATGCCCACCTGGCCGGTCTCGAGACTGATCCACTCGTGTTCCTTCGTGTACTTCAAGTTCGCGGGATAGGTCATTGGGCCTCAGTTCTCGAACCCCAGTTCTCGGTTCTCAGTTCTCGGTTCTCAGTGACGGAAAAACCTAGACCTTGGGGCGCTTGTAGAACGGCGTTGGAACGATGCGGGCCTCGACGGGCTGCCCGCGGATCTCGACCGAAACCGTGCCGCCGATGGCAGACTGCGCGGGCGGCACGTAGGCGAGGGCGATGTTCTTCTTGAGAAAGGGCGCGTAGGAACCGCTGGAGACCACGCCGATGGCGGCGCCGGACTTGTCCACCACCTTATAGCCGTCGCGGGCGATGCCGCGGCCGGTCATCTCCAGGCCGACCAGCGTGCGGGTGATGCCTTCGGCCTTCTGGTGCTCGAGCGCCGCGCGGCCGATGAAGCTACCCTTCTCCGGCGTGAGCCGGCAGAAGCGGTCCAGGCCGGCTTCCCAGACAGTGATGTCGTCCGAGATCTCGTGGCCGTAGAGCGCCATCTTCGACTCCAGACGCAGGGTGTTGCGCGCACCCAGGCCGCAGGGCAGGATGCCCATTTCCTTTCCCGTCTCCAGGATGTCGAACCAGACGCGGCGGCTGATGGCGGGGTCGGAGGGGATGTAGATCTCGAAACCGTCCTCGCCGGTGTAGCCGGTGCGGGCGATCAGGGTCTCCTTCAGGCGGCATACGGTGCCGTGGGTGAACCAGTAGTTCTTCACTTTCGAGAGATCGGCGTCGGTGAGCTGCTGCAGCAGTTCGGCGGCGCGCGGTCCCTGGATGGCGAGCTGGGTGAAGTTGTCGCCGGCGTCCTCCACCTGGCACTCGAAGTTGCGGGCGTTCTCGCGCGCCCAGTTGTAGTCCTTCTCCCGGGTGCCGGCGTTGATGACCAGCAGATAGCTGTTCTCGTCCATGCGGTGGACGATGACGTCGTCCACGAAGGTGCCCGGAGGGTAGAGCATGGCGGAGTACTGCGCCTGTCCTAAGGCGAGGCGCGAGGCGTCGTTCATGGTGATGTGCTGGACCGCGGCCAGCGCCTGCGGGCCTTCCATGCCGATGTCGCCCATGTGGCTGACGTCGAAGAGGCCCACGGCGGTGCGGACCGCGAGGTGCTCCTGGATGAGGCCGCCGGGGCGTTCGCCAAAGCCGGCGGGGTATTCCACGGGCATGTCCCAGCCGCCGAAGTCCACCATCTTGGCGCCCATCTGGCGATGGACGGAGTTGAGCGCCGTCTTGCGCAGCGTGCCGGCGGCCTCCAGCGATGTGGACAAGAAAGGTTTCCTTAGGCGGGCGTGGGATGAACGAACCCGCTACGTTATCACGCGCTTTTTCTAGGGGTCAACGGCAGCCTCTTTTCAGAACCGAAAAAACGCGCTACAGTGCTTCCTCTATGGCGCAACCGTTCCATTGCAGCGTCTGCGACCTGGAAGAGGCCAAGTGCATCTGCGACAAGTACTGCGGCCTGTGCCACGGGGGAAACAATGTCCGCCTGTGCAACGACGGCCTGTGGTATTGCATCGACTGCCGCGAGGCCTGCGACCTGCAGGCGCAGAACTGAAGACGCCGACGTAGCAGGCTGGCCTCTACCTCTAGATCACCACTGCTTCCTTGTATTCGCCGAAGACCTTGCGCATGGCGTCTGAGATCTCGCCGACGGTGGCGTAGTCCTCGACCGCGCTCAAGATGCGCGGCATCAGGTTGTCGCCAGAGCGGGCGGCGGCCTCGACGGCCTGGAGCGTAGCCTTCCATGTCTTCTGGTCGCGGCGAGCGCGCAGGGCGCGCAGCCGTTCCACCTGGTTGCGTCCTAGTTGCTCATCGATTCGCTGGATGGGCACCGATCTCTCTTCTTCCATCTGGAAGCGGTTCACGCCCACGACCACGGACTGCTCACTATCAATGGTGCGCTGCTGTTCGTAGGCGGCGTTCTGGATCTCCTGTTGGACGTAGCCGCGCTCGATGGCCGTGAGCATGCCGCCCAGGGCGGCGATCTTCTCGAGATAGGCTTGGGCGGCGGCCTCGATCTGGTTGGTGAGCGACTCGATGGCGTAGGAGCCGGCCAGCGGGTCCACGGTGTTGGGCACTCCGGATTCGTAGGCGAGGATCTGCTGGCTGCGCAGGGCGATGCGCGCGGCTTCCTCGGTGGGCAGGGCCAGGGCCTCGTCGAAGCTGTTGGTGTGCAGCGACTGCGTCCCGCCCAGGACGGCGGCCAGCGCCTGCAACGTGGTGCGGACGATATTGATCTCCGGCTGCTGCGCGGTCAGGGTGGAGCCGGCGGTCTGGGTGTGAAAACGCAACATCCAGGAGCGCGGGTTTTTGGCGTGGAAGTCTTCGCGCATGATGCGCGCCCACATGCGGCGCGCGGCACGGAATTTGGCCACTTCCTCGAGAAAATTGTTGTGGGCGTTGAAGAAAAAGGAGAGCCGAGGGGCAAAGTCGTCCACGTCGAGGCCGGCGTCGAGCGCGGCCCGGACGTAGGTGACGCCGTTGGCCAGGGTGAAAGCCACTTCCTGCACCGCGGTCGAGCCGGCTTCGCGCATGTGGTAGCCGGAGATGGAGATTGTGTTCCACTCGGGCAGCTCGCGCAGAGCCCAGGCGAACATGTCGGTGATGACGCGCAGCGCTTGCTGGGGCGGATAGATGTAAGTCCCGCGGGCGATGTACTCCTTGAGGACGTCGTTCTGGACCGTGCCGGAGAGTTTGCGGATGTCCACGCCCGCGCGCTTGGCGACGGTCACGTAGAGCGCCAGCAGGATCGACGCGGTGGAGTTGATGGTCATCGAGGTGGAGACCTTGGTCAGGTCGATGCCCTCAAATAGCCGCTCCATATCCTCGATGGAATCAATGGCCACGCCGACTTTGCCGACTTCGCCCGCGGCCAGCGCGTGGTCGGAGTCCATGCCCATCTGCGTGGGCAGGTCGAAAGCGACAGAGAGGCCGGTGGTGCCGTGGGCAAGCAGGTAGCGGTAGCGCTTGTTGGATTCCTCGGCGTCGCCCATGCCGGCGTACTGGCGCATGGTCCAGAGGCGTCCGCGGTAGGCGGTGGGCTGGATGCCGCGGGTGTAGGGATAGTCGCCGGGATAGCCGGGGTCGTTCCCTTTCAGGTCAGCGGGGGTGTAGAGGGGACGCATCCCGGCGGGCTTCTTCTCGCGGGCGGGCGGCTTCTCCACGGTTTTCTTCACGGTCGGAATTGTAGCAGCCGGGGCTAAAGCCCCAGATTTCAGTGCCGCTTGAATCACCGGCCTAAAGGCCGGTGCTCCCACCACTGCCGGTGCTCGCACCACTGGATTCTCCGAGACTCATGGGCAGCATCACGTCGTGCCTCTTGTGGTGGGAGCACTGGGCTTTAGCCCAGTGAATGCAGGCCTATAACACATCTGGGCTCTAGCCCCGGAGCGCGGTTTTCGCTGTGCTACCATCGTCCTTTCACCATGAAAGACACACTGGGAGTGCTGTTGGCGGGGGGCGCGGGGGAGCGGCTGTATCCGCTGACGCGGGACCGCGCCAAGCCGGCGGTGACCTTTGGCGGCATCTACCGCATCATCGACGTCACGCTCTCCAACTGCATCAACAGCGACCTGCGCAAGGTGTACATCCTCACCCAGTACAAGGCGCTCTCGCTCAACCGGCACATCCGCGAGGGCTGGAACATCGTGGCCCGCGACCTGGGAGAGTTCATCGAGATCCTGCCGCCCATGAAACGGGTGAGCGAGAACTGGTACCTGGGGACGGCGGACGCGGTGTACCAGAACATCTACTCCATCGGCGCGGAGCAGCCCAAGCGGGTGCTGATCCTCTCCGGCGACCACATCTACAAGATGAACTACGAGCGCATGTTGCAGCAGCATGAGGAGGCGCGCGCCGACGTCACCCTGGCCACCCTGCTGGCGGATCCCTGCGAGTGCTCGCGGCTGGGCGTGGTGGACATCGACCGCGAGGGACGCATCGTCGGATTTGTGGAGAAGCCGGAGTCGACCGAGATCCGCTCGCCCTACAACCCGCGCATGATCTCGGCGTCGATGGGCGTGTACCTGTTCAACACCGAGGTGCTGCTGGCCGTCCTGCTGAAGGACGCCGAAGACCCCAACTCCACGCACGACTTCGGGCATGACATCCTGCCCAAGATGGTGGCGGAGTACCGCGTCCACTCCTTCAACTTCGTGGACGAGAACAAGACGGAGGCGCTCTACTGGCGCGACGTAGGGACTCTGGAGGCCTACTACGAGGCCAATATGGACCTGGTGGCGGTGTCGCCGGTGTTCAACCTCTACGACAAGGACTGGCCCATCCGCACCTTCCAGCGGCAGTATCCGCCGGCCAAGTTCGTCTTCGGCGACCCGGGGCGGCTGGGGACGGCGGTGGATTCCATCGTCTCCATGGGCTGCATCCTTTCGGGCGGGACGGTGCGCAACAGCGTGCTCTCCCCCGACGTGCGCGTAAGCTCCCACAGCGAGGTGGAGGGCAGCATCCTGTTTTCGCACGTCCGGGTGGGGCGGCACTGCCGCATCCGCAGCGCCATCCTCGACCGCGACGTGGAGGTCCCCGAGGGCACCGAGATCGGCTACGACACCGCCGCCGACAAGCAGAGGTATTTTGTCACCGAGAGCGGCATCACCGTGGTCACCCGCGACTACTCCCTGTTCGAGAGCCCGGTGACCGCGGATTACTTCACGTCCGAGTAGGATCCTTCGACTCGCTCCGCTCGCTCAGGATTTCGGCTGCGAGCTCCCGCTCGGCTGGTGCCTCGCTCACGCTCGCAAAGCGCCTCAACTTCACGTCGGAATAGCCGGGGGGGGAGACGGCCTATCTTCCCTTTTCGTTCGTCTCAGACACCGGGCTTTCCCCCTCTTTGCTACAATGCCCCGGCTCATGGATTTCGGCGAACTTTTGGCTTCCAAATTCCGTATCTTATGGCTGTAGGAATTTGACCCGGGAGCGCATAGGAGTGCGGGTTGGACGATGCTCAGGCCGTAGTTGCCTTGCTCCGTCGCTGCCTGGCGGGCGACGCCGCGGCGTGGGAGAGGCTCGTCGAGCAGCACAACCGGCGCATCTTCAACCTGTGCTACCGCTTCACCGGCTCCCGCGATGAAGCCGAGGACCTGACCCAGGAAGTCTTCATCAAGATGTATCGCACCCTCAACAGCTACGACGTGCAGCGCGGCGCCTTCACCACCTGGGTGACCACGGTGACCCGCAACCTTCTGGTGGACAACTTCCGCAAGCGCAAGATGGATCGCGTGACGGAGTCGCTGGACGCGGGGTCGGGGCCGGAAGAAGAGGGCTTGAGCCTGGCGGAGAAGCTGGCCGACGGCGGGGTGTCGCCCGACCGCCATGTGGGACGGCGCGAGACCCAGGAGATGGTGCAGCAGGCGCTGGGGAAACTTTCGCCGGAGCTGCGGGAGGCGGTCATCCTGCGGGACCTGCAGGATATGGACTACAAGGAGATCGCGCAGGCGCTCAATGTCCCGGAGGGAACGGTGAAATCGAGGATTAACCGTGGGCGTACGGAACTGGCGCGCCTGCTGGCACGTATTCATAGGCAGGTGAACTGATGGCGGGCGAAGGCACAACCCGGATGAACTGCGCGGAGTTCGAAGCCCTGCTGGCGGAGGCGCTGGATGGCGCCCTGGCGGGCGGAGAGCGCGAGCGCTTCGAGCAGCACCGGACGGCGTGCTCCGACTGCGGTCCGCTGTATGCGGACGCAGCCGCCGGCCTGAGCTGGATGAAGTCCCTGGAAGAGGTGGAGCCGCCGCGGAACCTGGTGCACAACATCCTGATCGCGACCAGCGGGCAGGAGGCGGAAGCCGAGGCCAGCGCGCCGGGCGAGCCCGGCCGGGGCTGGACGCGGGGATGGCTGAAGCCGGCGTTGTTCCCGCTGTATGCGGCGGTGCGACAGCCGCGGTTCGCGATGTCGGCGGCCATGGCTTTCTTCTCCGTCTCCCTGATGATGCAGGTGACCGGGGTAAAGCTGAGCGACCTGCGGCACCTGGACCTGCGCCCCAGCGCCCTGCAGAGCAGCGCGGTGCGCAACTACAACGAGACCAGCTCCAAGGTAGTGAAGTACTACGAGAATATCCGGCTGGTGTATGAGATTCAGACGCGGATGCAGCAGCTGAAGGACGCGGCGCGGCCCGAGCCCCAGGCCCAGCCCTCCGCCCCCAAGAAAGACGACAAGAAGAACAACGACACCAGCGGCCAGCCCGACCCGGAGAAGGATAAGCAGTACAGCCGGGAGAGCCGGGAGCTGGTGCTGGCTTCGGCGCGGGTACGGCAAGGGATTCGGGGAGCAACTTTGGAGAGCAATGCCAGGAGCAAAGCATGAATTGCGCAATCCATCCTGAAGTGGCCGGCACCGCCTTCTGCCGGACCTGCGGCAAGTCGCTGTGCGAGGAGTGCAAGCGCGACGTGCGCGGGGTGATCTACTGCGAGGAGTGCATCGCGGCGCGGCTGGCGGGCACGGCGCCGGGAGTGGGCGCGCCGGGGGCCGGCAACCCAGTGCTGGCGGCGCTTCTTGGCCTCATCCCGGGCGTGGGCGCGATGTACAACGGCCAGTTCGGCAAGGGCTTGGTGCACGTGGTCATCTTCGCGGTGCTGGTGACGCTGGCGGATTCCGGACAGTACGAACCGCTGTGGGGAATCCTGATCATGTTCTTCTTCTTCTATCAGGTGTTCGACGCCTACAGGACAGCTAAGGCGCGGCTCCTGGGCCAGCCGGTGCCGGACGATCCGCTGGGGCTGAGCCGGGGGTTGTGGGGCCCGGGCGAGTCGGCGGGCAGCTTCTCCCACGTGCCCACGGGAGCCATCGTGCTGATCGGGCTGGGTGTGCTCTTCCTGCTGAGCAACGCGGGCCTGTTCCACTGGAATTGGATCGGAAAGCTGTGGCCGCTGATCCTGATCGCGCTGGGCATCCGCATGTACATGCGCCGCTCGGCCGCGGGCCGATAGGGAGGAACTGCTTTGGAGAACTACGTCAGAAACCGGGCTTGCAGGTGCCAGCGCTGCTTGGCGTGGGACCTGATGGGCGCCGCCATGCTCATCACCCTGGGAGTCCTGTTCCTGCTCTCCACCATGGCGCACATCCGGTTCCACAACACCTTCCCGGTAATCCTGATCGTCATCGGAGTGCTGCTCTTCCTGCGTTCGAGCGGCTCCACGGCCGGACACATCTCACCGGGCGCTCCGGCTGCGGGCCTTCCCGCGCCGCCCAGCGTCCCAGAAACACCAAAGGACCCAAGTCATGACTAACGGAACTCAAACTCAGACCCCGCGTCCCCGCTCCTATTTCGGCCCCATCATTCTCATCGGACTGGGGGTGGCCTTTCTCCTGATCAACGCCGGCTTCTGGAGCTGGGGCAACGTGGGCTGGTGGTTCGCGCGCTACTGGCCGCTGTTCATCATCCTGTGGGGAGTGGTGAAGCTGGTGGAGTACTACCAGGCGCGCAGCGAAGGACGTCCGGCGCCGGGGATCGGCGGAGGCGGGATCGTTCTCCTGGTGTTTGTGATCCTGTTCGGGATGATGGCGAGCCAGGCCTCGCGCGTGAACTGGGGATCGCTGGGCGACGAAATGGACCTGGGAGACGACTTCCCCATCCTCTTCGGCACGCGCTACACCTATAACCAGCAACTGGACCAGGCCTTCCCGGCCGGCGGCAGCCTGCGGGTCTCGCTGGACCGCGGCGACATCAAGCTGCGGGCGGGGACGGACGACAAGCTGCACGTGACGGTGCGCAAGACGGTGCTGGCGGGCTCGCAGAGCGAGGCCGACCGGACCAATAGCAGCATGCAGCCGGTGATCAACGTCTCGGGCAGCGAGGTGGCCATCAGCATCGCCAACTACAGCCGGGGCAGCGCCATGGACCTGGAGATCCAGGTCCCCAGGAAGGCCGTGGCCGACCTGATGACCTTGCGGGGCAACGTGGAAGTGGAGGGGCGCGAAGGCAACGTGAAGGCGCACACCTCGCGCGGCGACGTCTCGATGGACGACGTGACCGGGAACGCGGAGATCCACCTGCGGCGGGGCTCCATCCGGGCCCGCAAGGTGACCGGCGACGTGGACGTGGAAGGCTGGATCCACGACTCCAACCTGTCCGAGATTGGCGGCGCGGTGAACCTGCACGGCGACTTCTTCGGCACCATGAGCCTGGCCAAGGTGGGCAAGGGGGTGCGCTTCAAGTCCTCGCGCACCGACCTGGAGATGGGGCGGCTGGACGGCGACATGACCATGGAGATCGGCGACCTGCGGGCGCGGGGCGTGACCGGACCGTTCCGCATCGTGACCCGCTCCAAGGACATCCACCTGGAAGACATGAATGGCGACATCAAGGTGGATAGCAACCACGCCGACGTGGAGCTGACTTCTGACAAGCCGCCCACGGGCGCGGTGGAAATCGTCAACGACCACGGCCACATCAGCGTGGAGCTGCCTGCCAAAGCCAACTTCCAGATGACCGCGCGCACCGACCACGGGGACATCCAGTCGGATTTCGGCGAGCTGAAGGTGGAAAACTCGGATCGCGAGTCCAAGGCCACCGGAGCGGTGGGCGCGGGAGGGCCGGCCCTGCGGCTCACCAATTCCCACGGCGACATCAATATCCGCAAGACAGGATGAGTTCGGCAGTTCCCTCTGCTGCCCGGCCCGGCGCATGCGCTGGGCCGTTTATTTTGGGGCTGCCCTCCCCCCGTTCCCCGGGGGATGCCCGTCAGGGTCGGGCCGAGAGGACGCCTTGGTAGCGGGTGGAAAATGTGATAGTAGTAGTGCACCCCCTTTAATTTAACGTGCCCAAGCCCCTACCTCCATCCATGAAGAAGTGGCAAAGATTGCTGTTGGGGCTCGTCTTTTACGGCAGCTTCGGGTTTGCCGGCGGCGGCAGCTTCCTCATGTTCCTGATGGTGCCTGTGGAGCGCTGGCTGAACGCGATGGGATGGTCGCAGACGGGGATCGACCGCACCCTGGCGCCGTTCGTGTATGGGTGGTTCGTCATCGCTTTGGTGGTGACGCTGCTGTATTACCGGAAAGCGCTGGCCGTCAAGCCGCCGCGGCCGCGACTGGCTTACGGGATCGCGGGCGCAAGCGTGCTGGCGGCCGTGCTGGTGTTCTTCGCCTTCCTGGACACCGACCTGAAGGTGATTACGTCCCGCCAGGGCTCGGTGCGGCAGGTGAGCGCCCAGGCCACCTTCGGCCCCTATCCGGAGCTGGCGGAGATGCAAAAGCTGAAGGAGCAGGGATACGACGGAGTCATCTCCCTGCTGCACCCCACCATCCCCTTTGAGATCGTCCTAATCGCGCGCGAGGAGGCCAACGCCCAGCAGGTGGGCATCAAGCTCTACCACTTCCCCATGCTGCCGTGGATCTCTGACAACCACGAGGCACGGGAGAACCTCAATAAACTGGTGCAGAGCAGCGGCAAGCGTTATTACATCCACTGCTACCTGGGGACACACCGGACCAACCTGGCCCGGCAGTGGGTGCTGGAGGGACAGCGCGATGGGATGCAGACCGCCAACGCGCTGCTGCCGGCGGCGCTCGACCGGGGCATGCTGCTCACCTACGACAACAAGCGCATCGTGGTGGGCCCCTTCCCCAGCGACGACGAATGGTACCTGAGCATCCTGAGCACGGGCGTACGGGAGGTGGTCTCCATCCTCGACCCCAACAAGCCCGACTACCAGCCGTTCATCGAAAAGGCGAAGAAAATCTGCAAGGACTCGGCGCTGCGTTACACCTCCAAGCCCCTGGATACTCAGGCCCCCAGCGCCCGCGACGTGCAGGACCTGGCCGCCTACCTGCGGCAGTCGGACCAGAAGGTGTTCGTGGTGGGCATCCGCAACGGGAACTGGAGCTGGGCGCTGGATGCGGCGCTGGGCGGCGGCGGCGCGCCCTTTCAGACCCCCATCACCAGGGATAAGTTCGAGCGCGGCGAGTT
>DASYVL010000021.1 GCA_035937135.1 Terriglobales bacterium | reverse complement strand
TGACCTACGCCTTCCTGCACGGCGGGATCCTGCACATCGCCTTCAACATGCTGGCGCTGTGGATGTTCGGCTCCACGCTGGAAATCGACTGGGGGCGCCGGCGGTTCCTCGAGCTTTACTTCTTCGCCGCGGTGGGCGCGGCGCTGGTGACCATCGCCATCTCCTTCAGCGGCGCCCTGGGACTAGCTCCCAACGCGCCCACCATCGGAGCCTCGGGCGCCATCTACGGATTGCTCATCGCCTTCGGCGTGGTGTATGCCGAGCGCGAGTTGATGCTGTTCCCCCTGCCCATCACCATCAAGGCGAAATACTTCGTCGCGGTGTGGATCTTGCTGGCCATCGCGCTGGCGCTGCAGGGAAACGGCAGCAGCGTCGCGCACCTGGGCGGGGTGTTCTTCGGATTTCTCTACGTCAAGCTGCTGCTGCGCCGCGGGGTTCCGGCGCGGACCTCGGAGCGTTCCTTCAGCCTGCGCGACTGGTACTACCGCTGGAAGCGCCGCCGCGCCGCGCGGCAGTTCGAGGTATACATGCGTGAGCACGGCGGCGGCACCTACGTGGACCCGCTGGCCGAGGACCACGACCCCAGGGACAAGTCTCCGCAGAAGAAGAATGGGGAATCCCGCGGGCCCTGGGTGCACTGACCGCTGCTCACCTAGAGCCGGGCGCGGCCGAGACGGCGGCGCTACGAAACTGTTTCCAGCCGCTCGTAAATCTTTTTGATCTTGCAGACTTTCGCCAGGCGCCCCCAGAAGGCGTGCAGCTCCGGGTCCTGGTGCGCCTGGCGAGCGGCGGCTTCCGAGCCCCACCAGCGGAAGTTGAGATAGACGCTGGGGTGGGCTGAGTCGCGGTAGAGCTGGTCGCGGCCGTAGCCCTTGCGCTGCAGGAAGTTGAAGAGTTCGCGGGTGACCGCGAGACATTCCTTCTCCTTGCCCTTCTTGGGCTCGAAGATGGCGACAGCGAGGATTCTTCGGGCATGCGCCTCCGATGCTAAAGCCCCTGGATCATAGTACGCCTGTACGGCACGACTGAAGTCGTGCCCTCTCGTTTGTCTCCTGGGATAGGGGTCCTTCGACTCGCCCGTCGCCGGCGCTCCGGGTTCGCTCAGGATGACAATCGCGAGAAAAGCGCTTAAGGCAAGCCCGAGCGTCAGTCTTTGCCGCGGTCGGAAGGCTTCTGGCGGGGCGCGCGGCGGCGCTCGGGCTGGCGGCGAGAGGGCTCGGCTCCGACGCGGTGCAGGCGCAGGAAGTTGGTGGAGCCGGAGGACTGGCTGGTGCCGGCGACCACGGCAATCACGTCGCCGGGATCGACCGCTTTGTTCTCCAGCAGCGTGGTCTCGGCGGCGTGCACCATGTCGTCGGCGGTGGGCGCGTGCTTGCAAGGCAGCGGATGGACGCCCCACAGCAGGTTCATCCGGTTGCGCACCTCGGGCATAGCGCTGAAGGCAAAGATGCCGGCCTTGGGGCGGTACTTGGAGATCAATCGCGCGGTGGTGCCGGTCTCGGTGAAGACGGCGATGGCGCGCATGTCCAAGTCCTGGGCGGCGTGGGCGACCGATTCGCAGATGGTTTCGGAGATGGAGAGCACCGCGCGGTCCCGCCGGCGGCGCATGACTCCGCTGTGCATGTGGGCCTCGGCTTCCGCGACGATGCGGGCCATCATGGCCACCGCTTCGCGGGGATACTTGCCGGCGGCGGTCTCGGCGGAGAGCATGACGGCGTCGGTGCCGTCGAAGATGGCGTTGGCGACGTCGGAAGCCTCGGCGCGCGTGGGCCGCGGGTTCTCGATCATGGACTCGAGCATCTGGGTAGCGGTGATCACCGGCTTGCGCCACTCGGCGGCGCGGCGGATGACGTGCTTCTGGATGATAGGGACCTTCTCGGGCGCGACTTCGACGCCCAGGTCGCCGCGGGCCACCATGACTCCATCGGCCACGTCGAGGATCTCCTCCAGGTTCTCGATGGCCTGGGGCTTTTCCAGCTTGGCGATGACCGGGACGTCGGCGTGGCGGGCGGCGATCAGCCGCTTGGCCTCGCGCACGTCCTCGGCGGTGCGCACGAAAGAGACGGCCACCAGGTCCACGCCGTGCTTCAGCCCGAACTCCAGGTCTTCCTGATCCTTTTCCGTGATGGCGGGGACGCGCACCGGCGTGCCGGGAAGGTTGATGCCCTTGTGCTCGCCCAGCAGGCCGCCGTTGATGACCTCGCATTCCAGGTCGTCGCCGTGGATGGAGGTGACGCGCAACTCGATGAGGCCGTCGGCCAAAAGGACGCGCGCCCCGGGTTCCACCTCGCGCGCCAGCTCCGGGAAGGTGGTGGAGATGAGGGAAGCCGTCCCGGGGACGTCGCACGGGGTGATGGTGAGTTCGGAGCCGGCCTTGAGCGCCACCGGGGTGCGGTACTTCAGGCGTCCGGTGCGGATCTTGGGCCCGGAGAGGTCCTGGAGGATGCCCAGGGAGCGGCCTTCGCGCTCGGCGACGCGGCGCAGGCGCTCGATGCGGCGGGCGTGCTCCTCGTGGGTGCCGTGGGAAAAATTCAGCCGGGCCACGTCCATGCCGCTGCGCACCAAGTCGCGCAGCACCGCCTCGGAGCTGCTGGAGGGCCCGATGGTGCAGACGATCTTGGCTTTGCGCGTCATGGCGTCACGGCCTCCCGGTGGAAGAAGGTCTGGTCGCCCGCCGGCTCGATGACGGAACGGGGATAGAGCACGGCGTTGAACTCCGCCCCCACCAGAACAATGATGGAAAGAATGTACATCCAGACGAGCAACGCGATGGCCGCGCCCAGCGAACCGTAGATCAGATTGTAGGTGGCCACCGTCTTCACATACCAGGCAAAGATCACGGTGGCGGTGAACCACAGGCCGGTGGCCACGCAGGCGCCGGGCAGCACGCGATGCCAGGGCTGGGTCCGGGGCAGGCCATGATGGTAGATGAGCGAGATCACGGCGATGCTGGTGAGGGTGGCAATGAGCCAGCGCCCGCCCGTCCACAGGAGAAAGATGTAGGAGCCCAGGACGCGGGGGCTGTGCAGCGAGACATAGGTCTCGATCTGGTTGCCGAAGGCCACCAGCAGGGTGGCGAAGGACATGGGCAGGAAGGAGAGTCCCACCAGGAAGAGGGCGACGGCGCGCTCCTTCCATAGGCCCCAGGTCTTGGTCAGGCGATAGGCGCGGCGGAAGCCGTCCATCCAGGAGATCATCACGCCGGAGGCGGCGAAGAAGGTAATGAAGGAAGCGGAGATCAGCAGGCGCGTGGGGCGCTGCTGGCCGCTCTTGAAGTAGCTCAGGGCATCGGCGCTGGAACCGGGGGGCAGCACCGCGCCCACCGCCGAGGCCACCTCATCGAGGAGGTGGGTCTCGCGGGAATAGGAGAGGACACTGGCCACGACCAGCAGCGCGGGAAACAGAGTGAGGACGGAGGAGTAGGCGCCGGCCTTGGCCAGGGCGAAGCAGTCGTCCTCGAAGGCGCGCCAGCAGGCGCGCCGCAGCAGCGAGGCGAAGCGGAGCAGGGGCGACATGCGCTGTTATCGCTCCTTTCGGAGGGATGCACGGACGGAGAGACCGTGCTCCCACAGTCCGAACCCAGGCATCACTCGGCGACGACTTCCTCGCTCTCGCCCTCGCTCTCGCCTTCCTGGCGCATGAGCTCGAGTTGGCGCTCGGCCTCCTCGTAGGCGGCGGAGACCTCCTCCTGCACCTTGGCGGCGGCCTCTTCCAACTCGGGCGCCAGCCGCACGTTGCGGTAGTACTCCATGCCGGTGCCGGCGGGGATCAGGCGTCCCATGATGACGTTCTCTTTGAGGCCGCGCAGGTGGTCGACCGAGCCCTGGATGGAGGCTTCGGTGAGCACGCGCGTGGTCTCCTGGAAGGAGGCGGCGGAGATGAACGAGTCGGTGGAGAGCGAGGCCTTGGTGATGCCCAGCAGCAGGGGGCGTCCGGTGGCCGGCTTGCCGCCGTTCATGATCACCTTCTCGTTCTCCTCGCGGAAGCGGAACTTGTCTAGCTGCTGCTCCAGCAGGAACTGGGTGTCGCCCACATCCTCGATCTTCACCCAGCGCATCATCTGGCGCACGATGACTTCGATGTGCTTGTCGTTGATGTTGACGCCCTGCAGGCGGTAGACCTCTTGGATCTCGTTGACCAGGTAGGCCTGCAGCTCCTTCTCCCCCAGCACGGCCAGGATGTCGTGGGGGTTGAGGGGACCGTCCATGAGCGCCTCGCCCGCTTTCAGGCGCTCGCCCTCCTGAACGTTGACGTGCACGCCGCGGGGCACAAGGTACTCCTTCTCCGTGCCGTTGTCGGCGGTGACGAAGATCTTGCGCTGGCCCTTGGAGATCTCGCCGAACTTCACCAGGCCGTCGATCTCGCTGATGATGGCGGTCTCGCGCGGCTTGCGGGCCTCGAACAGCTCCACCACGCGCGGCAGGCCGCCGGTGATGTCCTTGGTCTTGGTGGTCTCGCGCGGAATCTTGGCCAGCACGTCGCCCGGGTGCACGGTGTCGTTATCGGCGACCATCAAGTGGGCGCGCGAAGGCATGAGGTAGCGCTTGCTGCTCTTGCCCTTGACGACAATCGCGGGCTGCCGCTTCTCGTCGGCCGAGTCGGTGACCACGTGGCGGGAGAGGCCGGTGACTTCGTCCACCTGTTCGTGCAGCGTCAGACCTTCCTGCAGGTCCTTGAACTGCACCGCGCCGCCGATCTCGGTGAGGATGGCGAAGGTGTAGGGGTCCCACTCCACCAGGGACTGGCCGAGGGCGACCTCCTGGCCGTCCTCGACGCGGAGCTTGGCGCCGTAGACCACGGCGTAGCGCTCCTTCTCGCGTCCCTTGTCGTCCACCAAGGCGATGGACATGTTGCGGTTCATCACCACCAGGCCGCCTTCCTTGCTGCGGACGGTCTGGGGATTGATGAAGCGCACCATGCCGGTGCTCTTGGCTTCCAGGCGCGACTGCTCGGAGACACGCGAGGCAGTTCCGCCGATGTGGAAGGTGCGCATGGTGAGCTGGGTGCCGGGTTCGCCGATGGACTGGGCGGCGATCACGCCGGTGGCTTCGCCCAGCTCCACCATGCGTCCCGAAGCCAGGTTGCGGCCGTAGCACATGATGCAGACGCCGCGCTTGGACTCACAGGTGAGCACGGAGCGGATCTTCACCCGCTCGATGCCGGCGGCCTGAATGGCGCTGGCCAGGTCCTCGGTGATCTCGTGGTTGATGTCCACGATGACGCCGCCTTCGTAGTCCTTGATCTTCTCCAGCGAGACGCGGCCCACGATGCGGTCCCGCAGGGGCTCGATGATCTCGCCCGATTCCACGATGGAGCCCACGAAGATGCCGTCCACGGTGCCGCAGTCCTGCTCGCTGACGATGACGTCCTGGGCCACGTCCACCAGGCGTCGAGTGAGGTAGCCGGAGTCGGCGGTCTTGAGCGCCGTATCCGCCAGGCCCTTGCGCGCGCCGTGGGTTGAGATGAAGTACTGCAGCACGGTCAGGCCCTCGCGGAAGTTAGCGGTGATGGGGGTCTCGATGATCTCGCCCGAGGGCTTGGCCATGAGGCCGCGCATGCCGGAGAGCTGCCGGATCTGCTGCTTGGAGCCGCGGGCGCCGGAATCGGCCATCACGTAGATGGGGTTGAGGTGCCCGGTCTTGTCCTGCTCCTGGAGCACGCTGAACATCTCGTCCGCCACCTTCTCGGTGATGGACGACCAGATCTCGATGACCTTGTTGTAGCGCTCGCCGTCGGTGATGGCGCCGTCCAGGTACTGCTGCTGCACGTTGAACACCTGCTTCTCGGCGTCCTTCACCAGCGCGTACTTGTGGTGGGGAATGACCATGTCGTCGATGCCGATGGAGAGCCCGGCCTTGGTGGCATAGAGGAAGCCCAGCGACTTGACGCCGTCGAGCATTTTGACCGTGGTCTCCAGGCCGAAGCGCAGGTAGCAGTAGTTCACTAACTGCCCGACTCCCTTCTTCTTGAGCAGGCCGTTGATGAAGGGCATGCCCTCGGGCAGGTGGTCGTTCAGGATCACGCGGCCCACGGTGGTGGCGATGTACTGGCGCTCGAACTTGAGCGGCTCGGTGTGCAGCACGTCCTGATCGTCGTAGGCGGTGGTCAGGTCCATGACCTCGCCCGTGTAGCGCAGGCGGATGGGGGTGAGGGTCTCGACCGCGCCGGCTTCCAGAGCCAGCGTCACTTCATCCAGATTGGCGAAGGCGCGTCCCTCGCCCTTGGCGCCGGGCTTGGACTTGGTGAGGTAGTACACGCCCAGCACCATGTCCTGCGTGGGCACGGTGATGGGGTGTCCGGAGGCGGGCGAGAGGATGTTGTGCGAGGAGAGCATGAGCACGCTGGCCTCGATCTGCGCCTCGGGGGAGAGCGGGATGTGGACGGCCATCTGGTCACCGTCGAAATCAGCGTTGAAGGCGGTGCACACTAAGGGATGGATCTTGATGGCCTTGCCTTCCACCAGCACCGGCTCAAAGGCCTGGATGCCCAGGCGGTGGAGGGTGGGAGCGCGGTTCAGCATCACCGGATGGTCCTTGATGACCTCTTCCAGGATGTCCCAGACCACGGGATCCTGCTGCTCCACCATCTCCTTGGCCTGCTTGATGGTGGTGCACTGGCCGGTCTGCTCCAGGCGGTGATAGATGAACGGCTTAAAGAGCTCGAGCGCCATCTTCTTGGGCAGGCCGCACTGGTGGAGCTTGAGTTCAGGGCCCACTACGATGACCGAGCGCCCGGAGTAATCCACGCGCTTGCCCAGCAGGTTCTGGCGGAATCGTCCCTGCTTGCCCTTGAGGGTGTCAGAGAGCGACTTGAGGGGTCGGTTGTTGGCGCCGCGCAGGACGCGTCCACGGCGGCCGTTGTCGAACAGCGCGTCCACCGCCTCCTGCAGCATGCGCTTCTCGTTGCGCACGATGACCTCGGGGGCGTGCAGGTCCATCAGCTTCTTGAGCCGGTTGTTGCGGTTGATGACCCGGCGGTACAGGTCGTTGAGGTCGCTGGTGGCGAAGCGTCCGCCATCCAGAGGCACCAGGGGGCGCAACTCTGGAGGGATGACCGGGAGGACGTCCAGGATCATCCACTGCGGCTTGTTGCCGCTCTTACGGAAGGCTTCGACCACCTTGAGCCGCTTGGAGAACTTCAGCCGCTTCTGCAGCGAGGTCTCGTGCTTCATCTTGTCGCGAAGCTCGACGGAGAGCTCAAGAATCTCTACGCGCTTGAGCAGCTCCTTGATGGCCTCGGCGCCCATCATGGCCTTGAAGCCGGTGGCGCGGAACTGCTGGTCGAGTTCCCGGAAGCGGGTCTCTTCCTTGATGATCTCCTGCTCCTTGACCGGGGCGTCGCCGGTCTCGATGACCACGTAGGCCTCGAAGTAAAGCACCGACTCCAGGTCGCGCAGGGAGATGTCCAGCAGGTGTCCGATGCGCGAGGGCAGGCCCTTGAAGAACCACACGTGCGAGCAGGGCGAAGCCAGCTCGATGTGCCCCAGGCGCTCGCGGCGCACCTTGGAGAGCGTGACTTCCACACCGCACTTGTCGCAGATGACGCCGCGGTGCTTCATGCGCTTGTACTTGCCGCACAGGCACTCCCAATCGGTGACCGGGCCGAAGATGCGGGCGCAGAACAACCCGTCGCGCTCCGGCTTGAAGGTGCGGTAGTTGATGGTCTCCGGCTTGGTGACCTCGCCATGCGACCAACTCCGGATCTTCTCCGGAGAGGCCAGGCTGATGCGGATAGCGTCAAAGTCGGCGGTCAGATGACCGACGTCGTACGGGCTCGAACGGAACAAGGTAACCTCCAAACTTCAGTTGCCGGTTGCGACTTCTGTTTTCTCTTTACTCCAAGGCCGCGGCAGCTTCCTTCTTGCGCCCCTCGTTGGTCTTGATGAGCTCCACGTCCAGACACAGCGACTGCAGCTCGCGGATCAATACGTTGAACGACTCGGGCACGCCGGGCTCGATGGCGGCCTCGCCTTTGACGATGGCCTCATAGATCTTGGTGCGGCCGTACACGTCGTCGGACTTGGCCGTGAGCAGCTCCTGCAGGATGTAGGCGGCGCCGTAGGCTTCCAGCGCCCACACCTCCATCTCGCCGAAGCGCTGGCCTCCGAACTGCGCCTTGCCCCCCAGCGGCTGCTGGGTTATGAGCGAGTAAGGACCGATGGAGCGGGCGTGGATCTTGTCGTCCACCAGGTGCGAAAGCTTGAGCATGTAGATGTAGCCGACGGTGACCGGCAGGTCGAACTTCTCCCCGGTCATGCCGTCGTGGAGGTCGGTCTTGCCCGACTCGGGCAGGCCAGCTTCGCGCAGCAGCGACTTGATCTCTCCTTCGCGCGAACCGTCGAAGACCGGCGAGGAGAAGTACACGCCGTGCTTCATGCTTGTGGCCACGGCTTCCAACTCGTCGTCTTCCATGGCCGCGATGCCGTCCACGAAGGCCGTGTCCTTGAAGATGGCCTTGAACTCGCGGCGCAGGGTCTCGGCGCGCGAGTTCTTCTGCAGCAGCTCGGTGATGCGGCCCCCGAGCGCATGCGCGGCCCAGCCCAGGTGCGTCTCCAGGATCTGGCCCACGTTCATGCGGCTGGGCACGCCCAGCGGGTTGAGCACGATCTCGACCGGCGTGCCGTCGGTGAGATAGGGCATGTCCTCCTCGGGCAGGATGCGCGCGATCACGCCCTTGTTGCCGTGCCGCCCAGCCATTTTGTCGCCCACGCTGAGCTTGCGCTTCATGGCGATGTACACCTTCACCAGCTTGATGACGCCGGGGGGCAACTCGTCGCCCTTCTTCAGCTTGCTGATCTTCTCGTCCACGATCTTGCGCAGAACGTCGATCTGCCGCGAGGTCATCTCCTCGATCTCGTCGATCTGCTCGTTGACCCGCGGGTCCTTGTCGGCGAACTTGATGCGCTTCAGGTTCTTGGTGGAGATGCGTTCGATGGCGTCGCGGTCCAGAACCATGTCCTTGGTGAGCAGGCGCTTGTTGGTGCGCTCATCGTGCAAGTCGGCCTGGACTTCCTTGCCGCCCAGGATGCGCTCCAGGCGCTTCAGCCGCTCGTCGCTCAGGATGCGGATCTCGTCCGAGAGGTTCTTTTCCAGCTTCTCGATCTGCGCCGCCTCGATGGCCTTGGCGCGCTCGTCCTTCTCCTGCCCCTTGCGGGAGAAGATCTTCACGTCCACGATCGTGCCCTCGATGCCCGGAGGGGTGGTGAGCGAGGCGTCGCGGACGTCGCCGGCCTTCTCGCCGAAGATGGCGCGCAGCAGCTTCTCCTCGGGGGTAAGCTGGGTCTCGCCCTTGGGCGTGACCTTGCCCACCAGGATGTCGCCCGCCTTGACCGTGGCCCCGATGCGGATGACGCCGCTTTCGTCCAGGTCGCGCAGCGCCGACTCCGAGACGTTGGGGATGTCGCGCGTGATCTCCTCCGGACCCAGCTTGGTATCGCGCGACTCGATCTCGAACTCCTCGATGTGGATGGAGGTGTAGTAGTCCTCACGCACCAGCTTTTCCGAGACCAGGATGGCGTCCTCGAAGTTGTAGCCGCGCCAGGGCATGAAGGCCACCAGCACGTTGCGTCCCAGCGCCAGCTCGCCCTGGTGGGTGCAGGGACCGTCGGCGATCACCTGGCCCTTCAGCACCCGGTCGCCCTTCTTGACCACCGGCTTCTGGTTGATGCAGGTGTTCTGGTTGGAGCGCTTGAACTTGGTGAGGGTGTAGATGTCGCTGCCCACTTCGCGCGAGAGCTGTCCGGGATGGTGCTCACCCTCGACGCGCACGATGATGCGCTCGGAGTCCACCGAATCCACCAGGCCGTTGCGGCGGGCCAGGACCACGGCGCCGGAGTCGCGCGCCGTGACGCCTTCCATGCCCGTACCCACCAGCGGCGCTTCGGCGCGCAGCAGAGGCACGGACTGGCGCTGCATGTTGGCGCCCATCAGGGCGCGGTTGGCGTCGTCGTGCTCCAGAAAGGGCACCAGCGAGGCGGCTACCGACACCAGCTGCTTGGGGCTGACGTCGATGTAGTCCACATCGTCGCGGCCCACCAGCACGAAGTTGCCGGCCTTGCGCGCGTTCACCAGCTCGGTGACGATGCGGCCGCGCTCGTCCAGCTCCACGTTGGCCTGCGCGATGATGTGCCGGTCCTCCTCCCAAGCGGAGAGGTAGAAGGAATAGGGCGTGGAGTCCACCCGGCGGCGGCGGGCTTCCTTGAGCTCGGCGTTGAGGCGCTCCACCTCGTGCTTCTCCACGTGGTCGCCGACCTTGTGGTCGCTGTCGCCGGCGTTGACCACGGTCACGTAGTCGTGCACCTTGCCGGCCTTCACCTTGCGGTAGGGCGACTCGATGAAGCCGAAGTCGTTGATGCGGGCGTAGCAGGAGAGCGACGAGATCAGGCCGATGTTCGGGCCTTCCGGGGTCTCGATGGGGCAGATGCGCCCGTAGTGCGTGGGATGGACGTCACGTACCTCGAACCCGGCGCGCTCGCGCGAGAGCCCGCCCGGCCCCAGGGCCGAGAGCCGGCGCTTGTGGGTGATCTCGGAGAGCGGGTTGGTCTGGTCCATGAACTGCGAGAGCTGCGAAGAGCCGAAGAACTCGCGGATGGCGGCCATCACCGGCTTGGCATTCACCAGGTCGTGCGGCATGGCCGTGGACATCTCCTGATACACGCTCATCTTTTCCTTGATGGCGCGTTCCATGCGCACCAGGCCGATGCGGAACTGGTTCTCCAGCAGCTCGCCCACGGCGCGCACCCGGCGGTTGCCCAGGTGGTCGATGTCGTCCACCGAGCCGATGCTCTTGCGCAGCTTGAGCAGGTAGCGGATGGTGGCGTAGAAATCGTCGGGCTCGAGCGTGCGGTTGTCCAGGTTGGTGACGTCGTGCTTGTCAAAGAGCTTGATGTTGAACTTCAGCCGGCCGACGCGCGAGAAGTCGTACTTGCGCGAGTCGAAGAACATGCCGTGGAAGAGCGCGGTGGCGGTGTCCAGGGTCGGCGGATCGCCGGGACGCAGCTTGCGGTAGATCTCGATCAGCGCCTCCTGCGGCGTCTTCACCGAGTCCTTGCGCAGGGTGCCGCTGATCACCGTGCCCACATCGTCGCGTTCAGGGAAGAAGACCTGGATCTCGGTGATGCCGGCATCCATAATGCGCGCCAGCCGGTCGGCGGTGAGCTCGGCGTTGGCCTCCAACAGCACTTCGCCGGTGGCCGTATCCACGACGTCGGCGGTGGTGAAGGCGCCTTCCAGATCGCCGGGCTCGACCTCGACCTCGGTGACCTTCGCCTTCTGCATCTCCTTCACGATGGCGGGCGTGATCTTGCGGCCGGCATGCGCGATCTCGTTGCCATGCTTGTCGGCGATGCGGTGCGAGAGCTTCAGGCCCACCAGGTTGGTGGGCAGCTCGCTGGCCGGATCGAGCGTCCAGTAGATCTTCTTGCTGCGCAGCGCGATGCGGTCCACGGTGTAGAAGGTGCGCAGGATGTCCTCATCCGAACGCAGCCCCAGCGCCCGCAGGAAGATGGTCCCCAGGAACTTGCGCTTGCGGTCGATGCGCACGTACAGAAGGTTCTTCTGGTCGTATTCGAACTCCACCCACGAGCCGCGGTAGGGGATAATCTTTCCCAGGAAGTAGGTGCGGTTGTTGGCGGTCTCAAAAAAGACGCCGGGAGAGCGGTGGAGCTGCGAGACGATGACCCGCTCGGTGCCGTTGATGACGAAGGTGCCGTTGGCGGTCATCAGCGGGATGTCGCCGAAGAATACTTCCTGCTCTTTGATGTCGCGGATTGACTTGTTGCCGGTCTCCGGGTCCTTCTCGAAGATGGTGAGGCGGATGGTGACCTTGAGCGGCGCGGAGTAGGTCATGCCGCGCTCCTCGCACTCGGTGACGTCGTACTTGAGCTGCAGACCGACCGGGTCGCCGCACTTGCCGCAGAAATCGGGGGTGTTGGCGTTATAGGTGCCGCACTTGGAACAGAGCACGTCGCCGGGGTGGAAGGGATCGGTGATGACGGTGGAGCCGCAGCTCTTGCAGGTGGTGCGCAGGTGATGCAGCCCCTTCAGGTGTCCGCACTTGCACTCCCAGTTGCCGATGGCGTAGTCCACAAAGTCGAGCTGCGAGACGTTGCGGAAATCGGTGATGGGGAAGACGGACTGGAACACCGCCTGCAGGCCGCTGTCGTCGCGCTCGCTGGGCAACAGGTCCATCTGCAGAAAACGGTCGTAGGAACGCTTCTGCACCTCGATCAGGTTGGGGATCTGGATGGACGCTGGGATCTTGGAGAAATCAAAGCGGTGACGGACGGCGATACTTTTGTTGGGCATCAATCGCTCCTAGTGCGTGTGCGGCGCAGCCGGCTGAGGCTGCGCAGTAAGATTGCAGGCCAAGCCGCGGCGCCCGCGGACGAAGACTTCTCCGCAGGCGTCGCCGGCGACGCTCAGCCCTGCCTGAATTGTGTTTTCCCGCGCCAGGGTAAGAACCAGTTCTCCAAGGCCGGTTGCAAGCCGGCCGGTAACGCCAGAAGCCAGATCGTTCGCTCCGAGCGAGATGCTTCGCTTCGCTCAGGATGACGGCCCGCGACTCCCGCTCGTCCCGCAAAGCGGGACTCGCTCACGCCGCGGAAATCGCCGTCACTTCACTTCGACCGTGGCTCCGGCGTCCGTAAACTTTTTCCTGATGTTCTCCGCCTCTTCCTTGTTGACGCCTTCCTTCACCGTCTTGGGGGCGCCGTCCACCAGGTCCTTGGCTTCCTTCAAGCCCAGGCTGGTGACTTCACGGACCGCCTTGATGACGTTGATCTTGTTGGCGCCGACTTCCTTCAGGATGACGGCGAACTCGGTCTTCTCCTCGGCGGCCGGGGCTCCGGCAGCCGCGCCCGCCATCATCACCGGGGCCGCGGCGGCGGCGGAGACGCCCAAACGCTCTTCCAGGCGCTTCACCAGCTGCGCCGCGTCCAGCAGCGACAGCCCTACAATCTGCTCTTCCAACTGCTGCAAGTCTGCCATTTCAGTTCTCCTCTAAACTCTGTTCTATTTTTGCTCCGGGACTAAAGCCCCGGTTTCCTAAAGAAGCCGTATCGGCACGACCCAAGTCGTGCCCTCCCACCTAGGCTTCCTTGAACTTTTTCTTCTCCACGCCCTGGTTCAGCACCACGGCCACGTCGCGGCCGAGAGCGTTGACCACCGTGGCCAGCCGCTGCGCCGGCGACTGCATCAAGAACAGCAACTTGGAGTACAACTCTTCCTTCGAGGGCAGGGAGGCCAGCGCCTCGATCTGGCGCTGCGAGACCAGGCGGCCATCCACCACTCCGGCGCGGAAGCTGAACTCCGGGTTGTCTTTGACGTACTTGGCCAGCGCCTTGGCCAGGGCCACGGGATCACCTTCGGTGAAGGCGATGGACGTCACGCCCGTCAGGTTCTTGAGCGCCTCCTCCACCTTGGTGCCCTTGGCAGCGCGCTCCGCCAGCGTGTTCTTGACCACGCGGTAGCGGGCCCCGGCCGCGCGCACGCTCTTGCGCAGCGCGAAGTCCTGCGGGACGGTCAGCTTGCTGAAGGTGCCCACGATCAGGCTGCTCACCTTCTTCAGGTCGGCGTTCAGCTGCTTTGCCTGCTCGACTTTTTTCGCCCTGGTGACTGCCATCTGGTTCCCTTTCGTCCCTATGCCTTGGAGGCCGCTTCCAGCGCCGCGACGTCGATCGAGATCCCCGGCCCCATGCTGGAGGAGAGCGTCACGCCCTTGATGTATTTGCCCTTGGCCGCCACCGGCTTGGCCTTGATCACGCTGGAGATGACCGTGGTGGCGTTGTCCACCAGCTTCTCCGGCGCGAACGACATCTTGCCCACGGGCACGTGCACCAGCGCCGTCTTGTCGGTGCGGAACTCCACCTTGCCCGCTTTGATCTCCGTCACCGCCCGGGCCACGTCGAAGGTGACCGTGCCCGTCTTGGGATTGGGCATCAGGCCCTTCGGCCCCAGTATCTTGCCCAGCCGCCCCACGGACTTCATCACGTCCGGGGTGGCGATCACGGCGTCGAAATCCGTCCAGTTTTCCTTCTGGATCTTCTCCACCAATTCCTCGCCGCCCACGATGTCGGCGCCCGCCTCCTCGGCTTCCTTCACCTTCTCGCCCGAGGTGATGACCAGGACTTTCTTCGACTTGCCCAGCCCGTGCGGCAGCACCACGGTGCCCCGCACCATCTGGTCGGCGTGCTTGGGATCCACGCCCAGACGCATCGTGACCTCTACCGTCTCGTCGAACTTGGCGTACTTCACCTTTTGCAGCAACGGAACGGCCTCACTTAGCGGGTACGGCCTGCGCTCGACCGCCGCCCGCGCCTTGGTGATGTTCTTGCCCGCTTTCGTCATCGCTTCCTCTTCGACTTTCGTCTTCCACCGCGGCCCCGATGAACCGGGGCGCCGTGGTCGGTGTGATTGATTCCCTATGCCTCTACGTCAATCCCCATCGAACGCGCCGTGCCCTTGATGCTCTTGATGGCCGACTCCAGCGAGGCCGCGTTCAGATCCGGCATCTTCTGCTTGGCGATCTCGGCGACCTGCTGCTCCGTGACCTTCCCCACCTTCTCCTTGTTGGGCGTCCCGGAGCCTTTGGCGACGCCCGCGGCGCGCTTCAAAAGAATCGCGGCCGGCGGCGTCTTAGTGATGAAGGTGAAGGTGCGGTCGTGGTACACCGTGATCACCACCGGGATGATCAGCCCCTCCAACTCCTTGGCGCTGGTCTTGGCGTTGAACTGCTTGCAGAACTCCATGATGTTGACCTGCGCCTGGCCCAGCGCGGGCCCCACCGGCGGCGCCGGGGTCGCCTTGCCCGCCGCGATCTGCAACTTCACCGATCCTGTGACCTTTTTGACTGCCATCGTGCTTCCTTGACTCAGAATTCAAAATTCCGCGGCCGAGGACGGCCGCGCCACGCAATTTCCTACGCCGTCTTTTCCACCTGGCCGAACTCCAACTCCACCGGAGTGGAGCGGCCGAAAATCGTGACCATCACCTTCAGGGTCTCGCGGTCCTCGTTGACCTCGTCCACCACGCCGGTGAAGCTGGCGAAGGGGCCTTCGGTGATCTTGACCGCCTCGTTCTTCTCGAATTTCACCTTGAGCCGCGGCTTGTCCTTGCCCACCGCCACCCGGTAGACGATCTGGTTGACCTCTTCCTCGGAGAGCGGCGTGGGGTCATTGGCCGTGCCCACAAAGCCGGTCACCCGGGGCGTGGACTTCACCACGTGCCACACGTGGTCCCCCTCGCCGCCCGAACGAAAGCCGGTCAAATCCATCTCCACCAGCACGTAGCCGGGATAAAACATGCGCTCGATGGTGTACTTCTTCCCGCCGCGCACTTCCGTGACCGGCTCGGTGGGGATCAGCACGCCGCCGATCTTCGCCTCCAGGCCGAACGCCTGGATGCGCGATTGCAGCGATTCCCGCACCTTCTTCTCGAAGCCGGAATAGGTGTGGACGATGTACCACCGCATGTTCGGGTTCTTCGGAGGCGCGGGCGCCGCCGCCTCGGCCGCTTCGCCTGCACCTTCCGCCGCCTGGGCTTCCGCCGGCGGCTGCTCCACCGGCGTACTCTCCGGCGTTGCCTGGTTTTCGGTTTCGTCGCTCATCCCTGTCACGTCTTCAAAATCCTCAGTGTCCGTAGTACTTCAGGAAACGCTCCATGGCCGTGCCCACCACTCCATCCACCACGAAGAAAAACACTCCGAACAGGAACACGGTGATCAGCACCACCACGGTGGTGGCCCGCACCTCCTTGAAAGAGGGCGAGGTCACCTTCTTCATCTCGGAGTACACGTCGGTGCCAAAGCCCCGAACGCGCTCCGGCCACGATTTGATCCTGCCGCCTAGGCTGTCCTGTTCCATGAACTCCGCGACCGCCGACTTCGCCATTCCGCCTTCTCCTTCGGGCTGCCGCCGGCTTTCGCCCGCGGCCCGCGCTCCTCGAAACTGGCAGGGGCGGAGGGATTCGAACCCCCAAGTCCGGTTTTGGAGACCGGCAGTTTAACCGTTGAGCTTACGCCCCTGAATCCATCGAGCCATTGCGTCATTGCGCCATTGAGTGATCGAAAAACCCACTGACGGCGCGATTTTCAATGACTCAATCACCCGATGACTCAATGACTCAATCTCTTCATTTCGTTTCCTTGTGCGGCGTGTGCTTGCGGCACTTACGGCAAAACTTGGAAAACTCCAGACGGTCCGGCGTCGTCTTCTTGTTCTTAGTGGTCGAGTAGTTCCGGTCCTTGCACTCGGTACACTGCAATGTGACGATCTCGCGCATGCCTGTCTGATTCCTCGTTCCCTATTTCCCTACGTCCAGCACTTCCGAGATGGTGCCGGCGCCCACCGTGTGTCCGCCTTCGCGGATGGCGAAGCGCAAGCCCTTCTCCATGGCCACCGGCGTGATCAGCTCGACCGTCAGCGGCACGTTGTCTCCCGGCATCACCATCTCCGT
>DASYVL010000020.1 GCA_035937135.1 Terriglobales bacterium | reverse complement strand
GGCGTCTGCAGGAACGGCCGTGGCTTCCGGTCGCCGGTCAGCGGCAGCAGCCAGATGTCGCCGCGGGATTCTGATTCGTAGTTGGTGTACGCCAGCAGCCTGCCGTCCGGTGAGAAGGAGCTCAGATGGATGTGAAAGCCGGTGGAGGCCAGCTTCTCTTCCGTGCCGCTGCCGTCTGCGTTCTTCCACAGAATGGCGCGCGGCTCGTTGCCGATGCTGGAACTGTATGCCACGTGCTTGCCGTCCGGCGACCACACTGGCGACTCGTCCTCGCCTGGCTGGAAGGTCAACCGCGTCAAGGTTCCGCGTCCCAGGTCGTATACCCATATGTCGTCGCTCGGAGGCAGGACGTGCACCGCGATCTTCTTCCCATCGGGAGAAAGGCTGGGCTCCTCGAAGGCGCCGGCGGCAACTCCCACCGTCCGCGCCGTCCCTTTGCGGTCCACCCACACCAGTTCGCGCTGCGACTCCGTGCCTTTGCCGGCCACATACAGCAGCGTTCCTTCCGGTGAGAAGACCACTTCCGCGTTGCCGCTCGCCCGGTTCACGAAAACGTCCTCCAGCACCGGCGCCGGCGACCCGGTCACTTCCATCCGGTCCAGGTCGAATGGAACCGCCACCAGCATCCCGGTGCGCGCATAGACGATGTGCCCGGTAGGCGAGTAATGCGGCTGCGAGCCGCCTTCGATCAAAGTGCGCCACTTCCCCGTTTTCAAAGACAGCACGGCAATCCGGGCCGTGTCCCAGTCAACCGAAACCTGGATCGAGAACAGAATCTCTTTGCCTCCCGGCAGGAACTCCGGCCAGCGGTGGCTGACTTCCTTTTGGCTTGCATCGACTTGAGTGAGCTCCTCCGCCTTACCTCCGCTCGCTGGCACGCGACGCAGGCCGCTGTTTACCCCAACGCCGAAGACGATGGTGTCGTCGGGGCCCCAACTTGCTCCGCGCCCCGTAAAAACGGTGTCACAGATGATCAGCGGCGCCCCGCCCGAGACGGCTACTTTCTTCAGCTTCCCGCCCGCAAAGAAGGCCACCCACTTCCCGTCCGGAGAAAAGAACGGGTTCAGTGCGTCATCGCTCCCGGGGATGGGAGTTGCCTCCAGTTCGCTGATGGAGCGCAGGTAGAGCCGCCCGCCAACGCTGGCCTGGCTGGCGCGGTACACGAAGTATCGGCCGTCAGGCGAAACCGCCACCGAGTTGGTGAGCCCGGCGTACGGCACCGCGGAGGAGGGTAAGGTGATGACGAAGCGCTTCACTACCCCGGGCTCTGGTTTGCTCGTGTGCCGCACGTAGCTCACTCCCAGCAACCCTGCGGCCAGTGCCATCATCCCCGCAACTGCCCACGCCAGCCACTCGCGATGCCTGCGGTGCGCCACCACCGGAGGCGCGACGCCCGCCTGCGAGCCGGACTCCGCGATCCAGCGCAACTGCAGCTTCACGTCGTGCGCCGTCTGGAAGCGCTCTTCCGGGTCCTTCGCCAGGCAGGTCTTCACCACATGTTCAAGCGCCGGGGGCGTCATGGGCTGCACCCGGCTGATGGGCTCCGGCTCTTTCTCCAGGATGGCGCTGGCGATGCTGATCTGGCTCTTTCCCTCGAAGGCCCGTTTGCCCGTCGCCATCTCGTAGAGCACGGCGCCCAGGGCGAAGATGTCGGAGCGCGCGTCCGCCTCCCGCCCCTCCACCTGCTCCGGGCTCATGTACTGGAAAGTGCCGATCACAGTGCCCTCGCGCGTCACCGGGCTGGCGGGCGAAGCTTGCGTGGCGATGCCGCTGAAGGCTGAGCCGGAGGCGGCCAGCCCCTGCGGCTTGGCCAAGCCGAAGTCCAGCAGCTTCGCTCCCGACTTGGTCAGCACGATGTTCCCCGGCTTCAGGTCGCGGTGGACGATGCCCTGGCGGTGGGCGCGCTCCAGCGCGTCCGCCATCTCGATCCCGATGCGCAGCGTCTCGGCGACGGGCAGCGCTCCTTTGGTCAGC
>DASYVL010000019.1 GCA_035937135.1 Terriglobales bacterium | reverse complement strand
TATGGTGCGCCGGCCTTGCGGCCGAGGTGAATCACCACGCGCAACGCATCCCGCATTACCGTCAGGTCCGCAAAGATGCGTGTCGTCCGAAACAGCGCGTACCGGTTGCGTGTGACTACCTCCACGTTGCCAAAGCCCCTTACGGTGGTCTCGAGTTTCCGGTAGAGATCGGTGAGTGCCGGTGGCCTACCTTTGAGCAAGGTAGCAGCGCTGCCGACCCCGCACGCGTGACGCTGATTGACCTGACGAAAGGTCCGATCGCACCGCGGACATGCCCAACTCATAGAGTTTCTAGACACTAGGGGCCACTCGTCGCGTGCGGCTTGATGATCTCGCTCAGCAGGTCGGGCTTCGAGGCGTCGCGCTCCAGATGGGGATAGCGCTCGCCGCCGTGGTAGTTGATCTCGATGGTCTTGTAGTAGTCGGCGTTCTCCACCAGCAGCCGCAGCGGCTCGGAGCGGCCCTTGGCCGCGCGGATCGCCTCGCGCAAGAGATTGGGGAAGCGGGAATGCGTCCAGCGGTGGCCGTCCACGCCCAAGACCTTCGCCCCCGGCGCCAGGCCGGCCTCGGCCGCCGGAGTTCCCGGGAGGACGTCGAGCACGGCTCCGTCATCGCTCATGCGGAAGCCCAGCGAGTAGCTGACGTCGATGTACTGCTTGGCGCTCCCCCGCGCCTGAAGCTGCCCGGGAAGCGTCTCGTTGTACACCAGCTTCCAGCCGCCGCCCTCGATCCCGCCCAGCGGCGCGCGCGGGCTGGTGGAGTTTAGCCGCGCCGTGAGGAACGTCTTCCAGTCATAGGGCGCCACATCGTTGAGCGTCTTCACCACGTCGTCGAACGTGTACGTCTTGAGCTGGGGCGGGCCGCTCTGCCCGCCGTGGAAGCGGTGGCAAAAGTCGTCGAGCGAGCGCTGGCCGTGAGTGAGCTGCCGGATGGTGACGTCGGCCTCCAGCCAGATGAGGTCGCCTTCGTCGTAGAAATCCACGCCGCGCCGCCAGGACGACCATTCCGACGGCGTGCCGTAGAGGATCTGCGCGGCCACCGCGGTATCGGCCAGCGGACGCCAGGTGCGCCCCGCCCGGTTGTCGAGGTCTGCCGCAACCAGGGCGAGGTCTTCCCGGTACTGCTCCGGCGTCTCCAACCCGCTGCGCGGCGTCAGGATGTCGCCCAGATACTGCGTCAGGCCTTCGTACACCCACAGCAGGTCGGTTTTCATCGGCTGCTGGAAGTCGGGAGTGGAGAGGTCGGCGGGACGGCGGTACTTGCCGTTCCAAGTGTGCACGAACTCGTGTGGCAGCAGGCCTGCGGAAGCCTTGCGCAAGTCTTCGTCCACCAGCGAGCGCTCGCCGATGCGGTCGTCGCTCGACTCATGATGCTCCAGCCCGAAGTGCGCCACGTTGTCGCTGAGCGAGAGCAGGAAGTGATAGTGCCGGTAGTGCCGCGCGCCGAACAGCGCTCCCGTCTCCGCAACCAGTTGGTTATAGGCTTCGCGGGTCTCGGGGGAGATCGCAAGTGCCGCCTCGCTGTCGGCCGCCATGTCGATCTCGTGGCTCGGCGTCTCCCCCGCGGCCAGCGGCACCGCGCGGTAGTGCGCGCCCAGGATCACCGGCGAATCCACCAGCGTGGTCAGCGAGACGGGAGCGAACTCCACTCCCTGCGGCGATTCCTTCGCCGTATCCAGCGCCGTACCGTACTTCCATCCCAGGGGCAGCCGCAGCGTGGCGGAGTAGGTCAGCTCGTCCGAGGTCCAGCCCTTGGGATACAGCAGCACCTGGTTCCAACTGAGGACCGCCATCTGCGCACTGGCCGAGGCGCCGCCGGAGAACATCCCCTGCGAAGGTAGCAGGAAGTCGAGCGTCACCTCGAGCGTCGTGGCGGCCTGCGGCACCTGGACGATGAAGGCGTACATGTCCACCAGGTCGCGACGCCAGGGCAGCGGCTGACCGTTGAACGCAAACTTCACACCCGCCAGATCCGCGATCGGTCCCGTAGGCCCGTGCTCGCCCGGGACCCACTTGGGATAGTAGAGCGTCATCTCGCCCGGAGTCGCTGGGATGAGCAACCGCGCGTGCAGGATGTGGCGCGGCGCCTCGCTCGCGTCCACGGTGATGGTGATGGAGGGTGGCGGCTCGGGCTTCAGCGGATTGCGCGCTGGCATCGCCGGCAACGCCAGCAACAACAGAGCACACAGCGCCAGCACCTTCCACGCTGCAGAGGTCTTCATTTTCATTCTCCGGGTCTTGGACTTGGGGGACCTGAGTGACTTGAACTGCTCTGTGACGGCCGAAGCATCGGCGGGCTGGCTACTTCTTCCGCCCGCTCTTTTTCTCCTCCACCGGTTGCGTTCCCATAACGCTGGCCAGCACCTGGTCAAACGCCTCTTTCTTGGTCATTTCTTTCTTGCCGCCCTTGTTGTGCCGGTAGGTGTGCTCGTAGTTGCAGGTGCGGCAGCGCACCTTCTGCACCTTCTCCCCGGCCAGCGACACCACCGAGTGATCCGTGCTGCGCTTGCAGCGCGAGCAATAGTCGTCAATGTCGTCGCCGAGACGCATGCGAACAAGCGGGCGGAAAATGCGGAGTCTAGCACACTCCGGCCGGGAATCTCGCGCCTTCCGCGGATGGTATGATGGCCCGATGGCGGCCAGGGTGCGCGGCAAGTTCATCACCATCGAGGGCTTGGACGGCTGCGGCAAAAGCACGCAACTGGGCAAGCTGGCGGCAGTGCTGCGCGCCCGGGGCTTCGAAGTCGTCCTCACGCGAGAGCCCGGCGGCACCCCGGCGGGCGAGACCATCCGCGGGTTGCTGCTCGACTCGCGCACCGCCGGTCTGGCGCCCATGGCCGAGCTGGCCCTGATGTTCGCCTCCCGCGCCCAGCACCTGCACGAGGTCATCCTGCCGGCGCTGGCCGCCGGCCACTTCGTCCTTTGCGACCGCTTCACCGATTCCACCGAGGCCTACCAGGGCGGCGGCCGCAAGGTCGGCATCGAACCGGTACACCAGCTCCACCAGATCCTCTGCCACGGCATCCAGCCCGACCTCACGCTGCTGATGGATTCCGAAGTCTCGGCCAGCGTGGCCCGCGCCCACCGCCGCAACACCGCCGCCTCCGGTCCTCATGACGAAAACCGCTTCGAGCAGGAGAGCCGGGCATTCTTCGAGCGCGTGCGTAACGCCTACCTGGCCATCGCCAAGCGAGAGCCGGAGCGGGTGGTCCTGCTGGACGCGCGGCGGCCTGTCGAAACCGTGCATAGCGAGATCGTCGAGGCGGTGTGCACCCGCCTGCTCCGGACCGCAAAGACTGCCTAGCGACCACGGCGAACCATGGGTTTTCAGGATTTCTACGGAAACAGCGAAACGGTGGGCCGGGCGCGGGAGATGCTGGCCGCCGCGCGCTTCCCGCACGCCGTTCTGCTGGCCGGTCCGCGCGGCGCCGGCAAGTACACGCTGGCGCAAATGCTGGCCAAGGCGATGAATTGCCTCGCGCCTCCCTCCGGGGCGCCCGACTTCTGCGGACACTGCGCCAACTGCCTCCGCATCGCCCAAGCCGACGACCTCGACGCGCGCTTCGCCGAAGCCGTCGAGGCCCGCGAAGCCCTGCGCGAGGCCGATCGCAAGGACACACGCCTCTTCGTACAGACCCATTCCGACGTGCTCATCATCCCTCCTGACCCACCGCAGCGCCTGGTCAAGGTCGGCCAGGTGCGCCGCGTCATCGAGACCATCTACTTCCGCCCCGGCGAGGGCCGCGAGCGTGTGTACATCTTCCCGTCCTCCGCCTTCATGAAGGAAGCCGCCAACGCCCTGCTGAAGGTTCTGGAAGAACCGCCGGAGTACGCAACGCTATTCATTCTGACGGAGAACCCGGGGGAGTTGCTGCCGACCATCCGCTCGCGCTGCGTGACGCTTGCGCTGGCGCCGCTGCCTGCATCGGAGCTCGAGGCGCACCTGGCCACCCAGCGCCCGCAGTGGAGCGCCAAACAGCGCGCCCTGGTAGCGCGGCTGGCGGAAGGCGCCGTGGGCCGCGCGCTCGGCTTCGACCTCGCCTCCTACACCCGTGCCCGCGAGGACGCGCTCGCCATCCTGCGCTCCGCCGCCGCCGGTGACGACCACACTCCCCTGTTCCGCGTCACCGGAACCTATCGTGGCGGCGAGGGCAAGGAGAAAACCCAGCAGCTCCTGCGCACTCTCTATTCCCTTTTGGAAGATCTTCTCTTCCTGCGCTCGGGCACGCCCCAGCTCGTCCGCAACACCGACGCGACTGCGGAGCTGACCGCCCTGGCCGCGCGCGTGGATTTCGCGTGGATCGCCGCCGCCGCTCAGGGCCTGAACGAGGTCGAGCGCGGCATGCGGCGCAACCTGCTCCAGTCGCTCTCGCTTGACGCCTTCGCCGTCTCTCTGGAGCCGGCAAAATGAGCGAGTTGACTCGCCTGTCCGCCACGGAGATGGCCGAGCAGGTCCGCCGCAAGCAGGTCTCTCCCGTCGAACTGGTCGAGGCGCATCTGGCGCGGATCGAGCGGCTCAATCCCAAACTGAACGCCTTCGTCTCCCTCGACGCGCAGCGCGCTCTCGAGGCAGCGCGCGCCGCCGAAGTGCAGGTCACGAGCGGCGGTGGATTGGGACCGCTGCACGGCGTCCCCATCAGCATCAAGAGCTCGATCGAAGTTGCCGGGCTTTCCTTCGAAGCGGGGACCAAGCTGCGCGCCGGCTGCAAAGGAGCTGAAGACGCGTCCCTGGTGAAGCGGCTGAAGGCCGCCGGCGCCATCGTGCTGGGCACCACCAACACCCCCGAGATCCTCATGGCCTGGGAGACCGACAACCTGCTCTACGGCCGCACCAACAGTCCCTGGGACCTCACGCGCACTCCAGGCGGCTCGAGCGGCGGCGAGGCCGCGGCCATCGCCTCCGGCTGCTCGGCGGCGGGCGTGGGCTCGGACGGCGGCGGCTCCATCCGCGTGCCCGCGCACTTTAGCGGCATCTGCGGCCTCAAACCCACTCCCGGCCGCATCTCCATCGCCGGTCACTTCCCGCCCAGTGGCGGACCCTTCACGCGGCTCGGCGTGGTCGGCCCCATGGCTCGCACCGTCGCCGACTTGCAGCTCATGTTCCACGCGACCGCCGGGCCGGATCCCGCCGACATCGCCTCTGCTCCCGTGCCCGTGCGCCCGGTGAGTGACGTCGACGCGCGCAAGCTGCGCGTTGGCTTCTTTGAGGACGATGGGCGCACTCCGGTCACGCCGGAGACGCGCGCGACCGTCCAGGCTGCCGCGGAGACTCTGCGCAGCCAGGGATTCGAAGTGGTTCCCTTCCGCCCCGAAGGCTTGGAAAAGGCGCGCCGGCTGTGGTGGACGTTCTTCGGTGTCGCGGGCGGCATGCTGCTGGGGCCGATGTTGGCAGGCCACGAAGCGGAGCTCAGTCCCATGCTCACCGAATTCCGCGGCTGGGTCGCGGCCGAACCTCCGCTCACCGACGGGCAGCTGCTTACCGCCTGGCTGGAGAGCGACCAGGTGCGCGCTCAGATCCTCTCCCAGATGGAGCAGTTCCCCATCCTGCTCTGCCCGGTGTGCGCCGTACCCGCCTTCCGCCACCGAGAGCGCGAGTGGCCGGTGAACGGCACGACGGTGCGCTACCTGGACGCCATGAGCTACTCTGCTTGGTTCAACCTTCTGGGATTCCCCGGCGCCTCCGTCCCGGTGGGACGATCACCGGAGGGCCTGCCTATCGGCGTGCAGATTGTCGGCCGGGCCTGGGAGGAAGAGTCCGTGCTGGCGGTGGCCGCGGCGGTCGAGCGCGAGCACGGCTTCCGGGAACCGCCCATGGAGTGGGCACGATGACCAATCGCGGTCCACGGCGTTCGTTATTTCTGGCGGGTCTCGCCTGTCTGATATTCGTGTCGGCAAGTTCGGCCAAGTCCGGTCCGGCCGTAGTCCCTGCGCGAAAAGCGCCTGCCGAGGCCCCCACCACCAAGGCGGCGCGCCTGCTCAACCTGGGCGTCGCTTACATGAACCAGCAGCGGATGGAGCAAGCGCTGAAGATGTTCGAGCAAGCAGCCGCGCTCGACCCGGCGCTGTTCCCCGCCCGGCTGAACCAGGGCATCGCGCTGCTCAACCTACAGCGCCCGGAGCCGGCAAAGACCATCTTGCTGGAGGCGGTCCACCGCGACCCCAAGAGCGCGCGTGGCTGGTACAACCTGGGCCTGCTCTACCGCAATGTGGGCCAGGCCGAGGAATCCCTCGACGCCTTCCGCAAGGTCGCCGCACTCGATCCCGTCGACCCGGACACGCATTACTTCCTCGCCACTCTTTATCTACAGCAGAAGCAGCACGCTCAGGCGGTCACGGAGTTTGAGCGCACGCTCGAGCTCGCGCCCTTCCACGTCTCGGCGGAGTTCGGCCTGGCGCGCGCCTACCAGCGTCTGGGCGAGGGGGAGAAGTCGCGCCAGCACCTGGCTCGCTTCGAAAAGCTCACCCAGGAAAAGCTCGGCGCGCCCATGAGCCTCATCTACGGCGAGCAGGGGAAGTACTCGCTGGCCGAAGAAGTCGCGGGAGAAGCGGTCGCCGCCGGGCCGGCCATCCGGGTGCGCTTCGTTCCCGCAACCGCTCAGGCGGGGCTGCAAGCCACCCCTGGCGAACGCAAGCCGGTTTCCACCTCCTCAATAGCTCAGGGAGCAGAGTTCGGTCCCGGCGCCTGCTTCCTCGACTACGACGGCGACGGCCGCAGCGACCTGCTGCTGGCCACCGGCAATCCCAACGACGGCCTCAAGCTCTATCGCAATCTCGGCAACGGGCGCTTTCAGGACGTCACCCGCGCCGCCGGACTGCGCGTCTCCGGTCTGGCGCTAGGCTGCGTAGCCGGCGACTATGACAACGACGGCAAGACCGATCTCGCCATCAGCTTCAGCGATCATGTCGCCCTCTTCCGCAACCTGGGCAACGGCCACTTCGCGGAGGTGACCAAGGCGGCAGGCCTGACCACGCATGGTAACCCCCTTGGACTGACCTTTGTGGATTACGACCACGACGGCGACCTCGACCTCTACGTGGCGACGCTCGCCAATGCTCACAACGTTCTCTGGCGCAACAACGGCAACGGCACCTTCACCGACGTCACCGAGGCCACCGGCCTGGGCGGCTCGGGATCCAGCATTGGTGCCGCGATCGCCGACCTCAACCGCGACCGTGCCGTGGACTTGGTGGTGACCGGCGGACGCAAGGCACCCATGGTCTATCTGAATCCGCGCGAGGGAAAATTCGACTCCATCAGCCCGTGGACGGGCGCGCCGCCCGAGGCCACGGCCGGCGTGGTCGTTCTCGACTTCGACAAAGATGGCTGGCCGGACCTGGCCTTCACCCACTGGGGCTCCCCGGGCATCAGTCTGTGGCGCAACATCGAGGGCCGTCGCTTTGAGCGGGTCCCTCTCCCGGACCTGCACTGGACGCGGGCCTGGGGCATCGCTGCTGTGGACTACGACAACGACGGCTGGATCGACCTGGTCGCCGTTGGCGAGAAGGACGGCAAAGGGGAGATCCGTCTGTTGCGCAACCTGGGAGGCAAAGGCTTCGAGGATGTCAGCGAATCCACCGGCTTGACAGCCATCAAGCTCAATCAGCCGCGCGCCGTAATCACCGCCGATTACGACGGTGACGGCGACACCGACCTGCTCATCACCCAGAATGGCGGCCCGCCGGTGCTGCTGCGCAACGATGGCGGCAATCGCAATCACTCGCTGTGCATCGCCCTCAAAGGCCTGGCCGACAATAAGAGCGCCATCGGCACCAAAGTCGAGGTCTTTGCCGGCGCCATGCGACAGCACTGGGAGGTGCAAAGCTCCTCCGGCTACCTGGGGCAGAGCGCACCGGAAATCGTCGCCGGACTCGGCCAGGCGACGGAAGCCGACGTCGTCCGCCTCCTGTGGCCCACCGGCGTGTTACAGGACGAAGTACAGCTCGCCGCCGGCCGCCGCCACGTGATCGAAGAGATCGACCGCAGGGGCAGCTCCTGTCCGACCTTGTTCGTCTGGAACGGCGAGCGCTACGAACTGGTTGCGGACATGATCGGCGCCGGCGTGGTCGGCCACTGGGTCGCGCCCGGCCAGACCAACGACTTCGATCCCACGGAGTACGTGAAGGTCGAGGGCGCGCGCGCCCGGCTGCGCAACGGCCGCCTGAGCTTCCGCTTCATGGAGCCGATGGAAGAGGTCGTCTATCTCGACCAGGTGAAGCTGCTGGCCGTGGACCATCCCGCCGACGCCGATGTCTATCCCAACGAGCGCTTCCTCAGCGCGCCTCCCTTCCCGGACTTCGCCGTCATCACCAGCCGCGGAGCGCGCCCTCCGGCCGGCGCCTGGGACGGCCAGGGCCGTAACGTCTTGCCGCAACTGCTTCACCGCGACCACCAGTACGTCACCGGATTCAAGCCCGCCGGGTTCGCCGGCTTCACCGAATTGCACACGCTCGAGCTCGACCTAGGCGCTCCCTACCAGTCCGGGCCCTTGCGCCTGCTGTTGCACGGCTTCATCGAGTACTTCACCGCCAACTCGATGTACGCGGCCTACCAGGCGGGCATGTCGCCCATCGCGCCTTACGTGGAGGCACAAGATTCGGCCGGCCGCTGGGTGCGCGTAGTGGACGACATGGGATTCCCCGCGGGCCTCGCCCGCACCATGGTCGCCGACCTCTCCGGCCGCCTGCCCGCGGGCACGCGCCGCATCCGCATCGTCACCAATCTCGAGATCTACTGGGACCAGATCCTCATCGACACGACGCAGGAGAAGATTCCCGTCCGCGTGAGCGAAGTACCGCTGGCGCAGGCGCGCCTCGCCTTCCACGGATATCCGCGGGTCATCGAAGGCAAACTGCGCAGCGACTTTACCTATGACTACGAAGACGCCAGCCAGACCGGTCCTTACGCCCGCGCCGCCGGCAACTACACCCGCTATGGTGACGTGCTTCCTCTGCTCACCCAGGCCGAGGACAAGTTCGTCATCTTCGGCTCCGGGGATGAGGTCGCGCTGGAGTTCGACCCCACAACTCTCCCTGCTCCGCCCGCCGGCTGGACGCGCGATTACTTCTTCTTCGCCGACGGCTTCGAGAAGGACATGGACTTCTACGCCTTCCACGGACAGACGGTCGAGCCGCTGCCCTACCACGCCATGGGCCGCTATCCCTATCCCGCGGACCACAGCTATCCCGCCGCCGCGCCCTACGTGGATTACCAGCTCGACTACAACACGCGGGGAGAATCGGGCAAGGCGGTGCGCGGCTTCCGCTTCAGTTACCGGAGAACGCAGGCCAAATAGCCCCAGCGGCTTGGGCTCCAGGTTGCCGCGCTACGCAGAGGAAAGCCTCGGTCTGCTAAAATAGCCACGCGAAGATGAAAACGGTTGGAGGCTCGAATGTTTGGCGGCAAACTAGGCTTTCCTGAACTTTTGGTCCTCTTGGTTATCGCATTGCTGATTTTCGGCCCTAGTAAGCTTGGGCAGGTCGGAAAGGGCCTGGGAGAAGCCATCCGCAACTTTAAGTCAGCGGTGCGGGAAGACGAAAAGAAGGACGAAAAGAAGGAC
>DASYVL010000018.1 GCA_035937135.1 Terriglobales bacterium | reverse complement strand
CTTCAAGCTGGAAGTGAATCGCAGCGCCAAGGCGGCGGACTCCGGCCAGAAGTAACCGCGCCACCCTCAAAGACGCTAGAATAGAGACCTTCCCCTGTCGCTGGGGAAATCCAGGACCATGAATCCCTTCCTTCGCCGGTTTGCTTTCTACGGATGTGTGGTGGTGCTCTGTCTCGCGTGGCTGCCGCTGTGGGGCCAGAGCAAAGCTTCGTCGCGGAGCGGCACCAGCTCGGAGGGCGAACTAGTCAACCCCGGCGACAACCCGGCAGTGCGCTATCCCGTGGCGCACTTTAGCGGTAGCGGCCTGTTCGCCTCCTTTGATTACGGCTGGCTCTCCTTCTCCCGCGACACCATCCGCTATGAGGTGGTGCGGGGCGACAAGGGTCACTCTTTCGAGTACCGCCGCTCCGAGCTGGAGCTGGCCAAGGAGTGGACCACCTTCGGCCTTCCCAATCGCGCCGCCGAACTCCGCTTCCACGGGACCAACTACCACTTCTGGCAGGTCGCGCGCAGCAACCTGGAGAGCGGCCGCGCCCACTCGACCGGCTATCAGGAGCTGATCAGCACCGCCAATAATCCGGAGGATGCGCTGGCCATGGGAGAGGCGCGGTACGCGCGCTTCGCTCCACCCAAGCCCGCCGCGCCTACCGCGCCGCCGCCCACTATCAGCATGCTGGAGCCCGCCGGAGCGGAGGAGGGCCGCACCGTCCCCGCCTATGACCCCACCCTGCACGTGCGCGGCATCGCCAGCCAAGCTTCGGGCATCGCCTCGGTTTCCGTCAACGGCCAGAGCGCCTTCTTCAAGCCCCTCGCGCCCCAGACGGTGGAGTTCGACCTGCGCGACCTGCCGCTCAGCGCCGGGATGAGCGCGGTGGTGGTGGTGGCCACGGCGACGGACAAATCAGTCAGTCAGATGACGTTCAAGGTGGGCCGGCCGGAGGTGCGGGTGCTGGAGCCGGGCGCGGGCAGCGAGGTCCGGGACGCCGCCGTGAAGGTGCGTGGCCTCGCGGTTGGCTTTCAAGACGTGGACAAGGTGGAGGTGGCCGGCCAATCCGCCACCTTGCGCCGCCGTGACGATGGCTCGGTAGAGTTCGAAGCCGCAAGCGTCCCGCTCGCCCTCGGCCCCAATGCTCTGCAGGGCTACGTTCTCACACGCGGCGGGGTGCGGCAGAACTTCCGGCTCGATCTCAAACGCCTGCCGCCTCCCGGCCCACCGCCCTTGACCCTGGCCGAGGTGGAAAAGGCGCTCTCCGACCTGCCCAGAAAGCGCGTGGTAGAGATGGTCGGCGAGTACGGCGTGGACTTCGAGCTCAGCAGCCAGGCGGAGAAACGCCTGCGCGATGCTGGCGCCGACAGCGACCTGCTGCTTGCCATCGCCAAGGCAAAGAAGTAACGCTCACTATGCCGGCGCGGCTCGCCCGCGTTAGGATAGCTTGGCTTCCAGCTTCAGGTCCTGGCCGGCGGCGAGCTTCACCTTGTTGGTCCAGTCCTCAAGTTGGCTCCCCGCGGGCCCCGGCCCTTCACGGTGCAGGACGTGGTGGACATGCTGCTGGGCGGCATCTCACCCAAGCGGGCGGCCACGCTGATACAGGAGCGCGGCGTGGATTTCGCGCTCAATGACAAGACTGAACAGCAGATCCGCGCCGGCGGCGGCGATAGCGATCTGCTGCTTGCCATCGCCAAGGCGAAGAAGTAAGCCGCGCCTTCGTCGTTGGCCTCTGGCGGTTGGCGTCCTGGGTTTTTCCTTTTTACTTCTTACCTTTTCCTTTAGCCTTCCTTCGTGGCTCTCGTCGAAGTCCGTGACCTGGTGAAGGTCTTTCCCCTGGGCGAATCCGCATTCGGCGGAGGCGCCGAGCGGCACGTGCGCGCGGTGGACGGCATATCACTCGAGATCGAAGCCGGGGAGACGCTGGGCCTGGTGGGTGAATCCGGTTCCGGCAAGAGCACGCTGGGGCGGCTGATCTTGCGGCTCATCGAACCGACCTCCGGGAGCGTGCGCTTTGACGGTGTGGACGTGCTGGCGGCCCGCGGGCGCGAGCTGCGCCGCCTGCGCCGCGACATGCAGATCGTCTTTCAGGACCCGTTCGCCTCGCTCGACCCCCGCATGACGGTGGAGCAGGCCGTCAGCGAGCCACTGGTGATCCATGAGAACCCCGGCCGCGTGCGCCGCCGGGAGCGCGCCGCCGAACTGCTGCGCGCTGTGGGGCTGGAGGAATCGGCTCTGGCCCGCTATCCCCACGAGTTCTCCGGCGGCCAGCGCCAGAGGATCGCCATCGCCCGCGCGCTGGCGTTGAAGCCGCGTTTCATCGTTGCCGACGAGCCGGTGTCATCGCTGGACGTTAGCGTGGGCGCGCAGATCGTCAACCTGCTGGCCCGGCTGCAGCGCGAGTTCGGACTCACCCTGCTCTTCATCTCCCATTCGCTGCCCGTGGTGCGCTACCTGGCCACGCATATCGCCGTGATGCATGCCGGACGCATCGTCGAGGCCGGACCCGCCGAGCGCTTGACCTCCGCGCCGGAGCATCCCTACACCCGCTCGCTGCTCGAGGCGACGCCGGAGATCCGAGTCAGCCAGCCGTAGTATCCATTGCCTGCGCCGGTGCGCGGCGCTACACTCCGCTGCTAGCGAGCTCACCCGGAAGGAGCAGTCATGGCAAGCGCGGATGTTGGGGCCCTACAGATCTCACCCATGGAGATGGAAACGCGCGCGTTCGTGACGCGCGTGTACGGATGGATGTCCGCCGGCCTGGCCCTCACCGGCGCGATCGCCTACGCCGTCGCGGGAAGCGAAGAGATGGTCCGCGCCATCGTCCTCAAC